>NZ_JBEXYU010000016.1:0-214747 GCF_040631115.1 Nonomuraea sp. NPDC005692
CCGTAGCTGTACTTGAACGGCGGCACGATCACGTCCTCGCTGAACTTCCTGCTGTACAGGGCCAGCCGCTCCGTGTCGCCGTACCGTGCCCGCGGCGGCGGGGTGTGCACCCGCTGGCCCGCTTCCTCATCCGGCGCATCCTCATCGCCGTGCTGCTGGCCTGGGGCATCACGCTCGTCACGTTCCTGCTGACGAACCTGGTGCCCGGCGACCCCGTGGCCGCCAACCTGGGCCAGCGGGCGCTGGGCGACCCGGCCATCGTGGCGCAGTGGCGGTCCGAGCACGGCCTGGACAAGCCGCTGTGGCAGCAGTACGGGATCTATCTGCAGGGCCTGGTCCAGGGTGACCTGGGCATGAGCCAGCAGAGCCACCGCCCGGTCAGCCAGGACCTGGCCGAGTTCGTCCCGGCGACGCTGGAGCTGGCGGGCGCGGCGATCCTGATCTCGCTGGTGCTGGGCGTGGCCTTCGGCGTGGTCGCCGCGCTGCGCAGGGACCGGCTGTCCGACCACGTGCTGCGGCTGGTCAGCCTGATCGGCATCTCGGTGCCGACGTTCTGGCTGGCGCTGGTGGCGTTCTACGTGTTCTTCTTCCGGTTGCAGATCACGCCGGGCAGCGGCCGCGTGGACGCGGCGCTCGGCTCGGCGCCGGCGGTGACCGGGCTGCAGACGGTCGACGCGCTGCTGGCGGGCCGGTGGGACATCTTCACCTCCGCCGTCGGCCACCTGATCACGCCCGCACTGGTGCTGGCGCTGTACACGATCGGCCTGCTGACCCGCTTCACCCGTTCGGCGGTGCTGGAGGTGCTGGGCCAGGACTACGTCCGGGCCGCCCGCGCCAAGGGGCTGCCGGGCCGGGTGATCCTGTTCAGGTACGTGCTGCGTTCGGCGCTGGTCCCGATCATCACCGTGGCCGGTCTGGCCTTCGGCAGCCTGCTGTCCGGCACCGTCCTGGTCGAGGCGATCTTCGCCTGGCCCGGCGTCGGCCAGTACGCCTACAAGAGCGCCACCAGCCTCGACCTGCCCGCCGTGATGGGCGTCGGCCTGGTCGTGGGCGTGGTCTACCTGGTCATCAACCTGATCGTGGACGTGCTGTACGGCGTCATCGATCCCCGAGTGAGGCTGCAATGAGAGGCAAGGGTCTGCTGGGCAGGCTGCCCGAGGCGTGGCGGCAACCGCTGGCCGTCGCGGGCGCCGTCCTGGCCGTGGCCTGGCTGGTGATCGCGCTGGCCGCGCCGTGGCTGGCGCCGCACGACCCGCTGGCCCAGGACCTGCCGCGGCTGGCGCCCCCGGGGCCCGGCCACTGGTTCGGCACCGACCAGCTCGGACGCGACATCCTGAGCCGCGTCATGTACGGCGCGCGGGTGTCGATCCCGCTGACGCTGCTGCTGGTCGTGCTGTCGGTGCTGGTCGGCGGCCTGCTGGGGGCGTGCGCCGGGTACTTCGGCAAGTGGGTCGGCGAGACGATCATGCGGATCGCGGACCTGGTGTTCGCGTTCCCGACCGTGATCCTGGCCATGGTGGTGGCCGCGGCGCTGGGCGCGAGCCTGGGCAACGCGGTGCTGGCCGTGCTGGTGGTGGCCTGGCCCGCCTACGCCCGGGTCACCCGCGGGCTGGTGCTGGGCGTGCGCGAGCGGGAGTTCGTGCTGAGCGGGCGGCTGCTGGGCTTCTCGGTGTGGCGCTCGCTGCGGGTGGACGTGCTGCCGAACGTGACCGGCCCGATCCTGGTGCTGGCCACGCTCGACATCGGCACGGCGTTGCTGCTGCTGTCCGGCCTGTCGTTCCTGGGCCTGGGCGCCAAGCCGCCGTCCCCCGAGTGGGGCGCGATGGTGGCCTCCGGCGTGGAGGTCTTCGACAGCTGGTGGGTGGCGACGTTCCCCGGCCTGGCGATCCTGACCGTGGTGCTGGCGTTCAACTTCCTCGGCGACACGCTGCGGGACGCGCTCGACCCGCGGACGGCCCGCGCGATCAAGGAGCGTGCGTTGTGACGCTGGACATCACCGACCTGAAGGTGTCGATCGGCGGCAAGGAGATCCTGCGCGGCGTCGACCTGAAGCTGGCCGCCGGGCGCGTGCACGGCCTGGCCGGCGAGAGCGGGTCGGGCAAGACGATGACGGGCCTGGCCGTGCTGGGGCTGCTGCCGCACGGCGCGCGCGTCTCGGGCCGGATCGGGCTCGGCGAGCGGGACCTGCTCACGCTGCCGCCCAAGGAGCTCAACCAGGTGCGCGGCGGCGAGGTCGCCATGGTGTTCCAGGACCCGGCGACCAGCCTGCATCCGATGCTCACGATCGGCCGGCAGCTCACCGAGCACATGCGGCACCACCTGGGCCTGGGCAAGGCCGAGGCGAAGGCGCGGGCGGTCGAGCTGCTGGGCAAGGTACGCATCCCGGGCGCCGAGGAGGCGTACGGGCGTTTCCCGCACCAGTTCTCCGGCGGCATGCGCCAGCGCATCGCGATCGCCGTCGCGCTGGCGTGCTCGCCCAAGGTGCTGATCGCCGACGAGCCGACCACGGCGCTGGACGTGACCGTGCAGGCGGGCGTGCTGCGGCTGCTGCGCGGGCTCTGCGACGAGCTGGGCCTGGCGGT
Organism: Nonomuraea sp. NPDC005692; assembly: GCF_040631115.1. NCBI lineage: Bacteria > Bacillati > Actinomycetota > Actinomycetes > Streptosporangiales > Streptosporangiaceae > Nonomuraea > Nonomuraea sp. NPDC005692. Next base: position 2,583 of record NZ_JBEXYU010000016.1, read on the forward strand.
GCTGCTGGTCACGCACGACCTGGGCGTCATGTCGGCGGTCGCGGACGAGGTGAGCGTGATGAAGGACGGCCTGGTCGTGGAGACCGGGCCGCGCGGGCGGGTGCTGCGCGACCCCGAGCACCCCTACACCCGCGCGCTGCTGGACTCGCTGCCTGATTCTGCTTCGGACGTGGAGGGCTGATGCTGGACATCGAGGACCTGGTCGTCGAACACCGCTCCCCCGGGCGTCCGGTGGTGCGGGCGGTGGCGGGGGCCAGCCTGACCGTACGGGCGGGCGAGGTAGTGGGCCTGGTCGGCGAGTCGGGGTGCGGCAAGTCGACGCTGGCGCGGGCGGTCTGCGGGCTGAACCCGGTCACCCACGGGTCGATCGCGTTCGAGGGGCAGCAGGTCACGCCGCTCGGCCTGCGGCGCAGGAAGCTCACGGGCATCCAGATGGTGTTCCAGGACCCGTACGCGTCGCTGAACCCGCGGCGCCGGGTGGGCGACCAGATCGCCGACGGCCTGCGCACCGCGGGCGACAGCCGTACCGACCCGGCCGACCTGCTGGAGCGGGTGGGCCTGCCGCGCGAGTTCGCCGGACGGCACCCCCACGAGTTCTCCGGCGGCCAGCGGCAGCGCATCGCGATCGCCAGGGCGCTGGCGGCCCGGCCGCGGCTGCTCATCGGCGACGAGCCGATCTCCGCGCTGGACGCCTCCGCCCAGGCCCAGGTGGCCCGGCTGATGCGCGACCTCGCGGTGGACTCCGGGGCCGGGCTGCTGTTCATCAGCCACGACCTGTCGGTGGTGCGGCTGATCGCCGACCGGATCGCCGTCATGTACCTCGGTAAGATCGTCGAGGTGGGCGAGACGGCCGAGGTGTGGGACGACCCGAAGCATCCGTACACCAAGGCATTGCTGGGGGCCATCCCCAAGCCGGACGGCATGGGCGTGCTGCCCGCCGAGCTGGCCGGGGACGTGCCCGATCCGGCGAACCCGCCGGGCGGCTGCCGGTTCAACCCGCGTTGCCCGCTGGTGATGGAGGTGTGCCGCGAGAAGGAGCCGGACTTCGGGCCGGTCGCCTGCTGGCTGCACGAGCCGGCGTGAGCCGGCGCCACGCCGCGCGGGTGGCGGCCGTGCGGCGGGCGATGGCCCAGGAGGGCATCGACGTGCTGGTGTTGCGGCCCTCGCCCGACTTCCGGTTCCTGAGTGCCTCCCCCGAGACCACCTTCCCTGAGGGCGCCGGGCCGGAGGACGGCTCGCCGGACGGCGGCGCCGGGCCGGGCGTGTTCCTCGTGGTGACGGCCGACGCGGTCGTCGAGACCCGTGACCCGGCGGGCCTGGTGCCCGCCTCCGCGCGCCGGGTGGGGGTGGACCCGGAGATGCGGGCGAGCGAGCTGTTCCGGCTGGCGATCGCCGCCGAGCTGGTGCCCGCCTCCGCGGTGCTGGCGCCGCTGCGGCTGCGCAAGGACCCCGCCGAGCTGACGGCGCTCTGCCGGGCGGTCGCGGCCGCGGAGGCGGTGCTGGCGCAGGCGGCCGAGCTGGCCTGGTTCGGCGCGACCGAGCGGGCGATGGCGCGCCGGCTGCGGCTGCTGGCCCTGGAGTCGGGCTGCGAGGAGGTGATCTCGCTGCGCGTGTCGGCGGGCGAGCACACCGCGCGGCCCGAGCACGTGCCGGGCGGGCGGGTGATCAACCCGGGCGACGCGCTGCTGGTGTCGGTGTGCGGCCGCTGGGACGGCTACTGCGCCGAGGCGGGCCGGGTGTTCGCCGTCGCCGAGCCGCCGGAGGACTACGAGGCGATGTACTCGGTGGTGCTGGCCGCCCACCGCGCGGCGCTGGCGGCGCTGCGGCCGTCGGTCCCGTTCGCGGAGCTGGCCAGGACGGTGCACGAGGTCATCGACGCCAGCGGGTACGGCCGCTTCGCCGCCCCGCACGTGGGCCGGGGCGTGGGCCTCGGCCACGACGAGGGGCCGCGGGCCGGCGAGGACGCGGTGTTCGCCCCGGGGATGACGGTCTGCCTGGAGCCGGCCATCTACGTGCCCGACCTGTTCGGCGCCAGGGTGGCCGACGTGGTGGCCTGCACCGCCGCCGAGCCGGTGCCTCTGGGCACGCGGCCGCACACCCTGCACGTCCTCGACCGCTGAGGCGGCCTGCGCTTACGCTGGGTGACGACGATCACCGGGGGGCGTCGTGGACCAGTTCGTGCTGCTCATGCTGGTGCTGCTGGGCGCGCTGGTCACCGTCCCGCTGGGTGAGCGGCTGGGGCTGCCCGCGCCGGTGCTGATGACGCTGCTGGGCATCCTGCTGGCGGTGCTGCCGTTCGTGCCGAACGTGGACATCCCGCCGGGCATCGTGCTGCCGCTGCTGCTGCCGCCGTTGTTGTACGCGGCGGTGCGGCGTACGTCGTGGCGGCAGTTCGCGGCGAACTGGCAGCCGATCTTCCTGCTCGCGGTGGCGCTGGTGTTCGTGACGACGGCGGCCGTGGCGGCCACGGCGCACGCGCTCGTCCCGGGCCTGCCGCTGGCGGCGGCGGTGGCGCTGGGCGCGCTGGTCGCGCCGCCCGACCCGGTGGCGGCCACGGCGGTGGCCGGGCGGCTGGGCCTGCCGCGGCGCATGGTGTCGCTGCTGGAGGGCGAGGGCCTGTTCAACGACGTGACCGCGATCGTGCTCTACCACGTGGCGGTCGCGGCGGTCGTGACGGGCGTGTTCTCGTGGCCGGGCGCGCTGGGCGAGTTCGTGTTGTCGGCGGGGGTGGCCGTGGCGGCGGGGTTCGCGCTGGGCTGGGCGGCCGGGAAGCTGATGGCGCTGCTGGGCGACGCGACGCTGCAGGTGGGGCTGTCGCTGGTGGTGCCGTTCGTGAGCTACGCGGTGGCCGACGAGCTGCGCGGGTCGGGCGTGCTGGCCGTGCTGACCACCGCCTTCTACCTCAGCGACCGCATGTGGGACGCCGACGACGTGTTCGGCAGGTTCGCCTCGGCCACGTTCTGGCAGGTGGTGGACACGCTGGTGACGGGGATCGCGTTCGGGCTGATCGGGCTGGAGCTGCACACGGTGTTCGGCACGGTCCACGGGCGGTTCGGCGCGGTGTTGTGGTGGAGCGCCGCCGTGGTGGGCGTCGTGGTGGTGGTCCGGCTGCTGTGGCTGCTGCCGGCCGCGTGGCTGGCCAAGAAGGGGCGGCGCGAGGACACCGAGGTGCCGATGAGCTGGCGCGAGACCGTCGTCATGTGGTGGGCGGGCATGCGCGGCGTGGCGTCCGTGGCGCTGGCGCTGGCCATCCCGCTGCGGATCCACGACGGGCGGCCCTTCCCGCAGCGGCCGGTGATCGTGTTCATCGCGTTCGCGGTCATCCTGGTGACGCTGGTGGCGCAGGGGCTGACGCTGCCGTGGCTGGTGGCGCGGCTCGGCGTCAAGGCCGACACGGCGGCCGAGCGCGACCTGGAGAAGCGCCTGGCGATCCGGGCCGCCCACGCGGCCAAGCGGCGGCTGCGGGAGATCGACGAGGCCGAGGACCTGCCCGAGGAGGTGGTCGAGCTGCTCGGCCGGCGCATGATGGACCTCGGGCTGCGGATCAGCCCCGAGGCCGCCGACGACGAGCGGCGCGAGGCGTTCGAGCAGCGGGCGCAGCGGGCCCGGCTGGTGCGGCGGGTGCAGGAGGAGATGATGTCGGCCGCCCGGCAGGCGGTGCTGGACGCCCGCCGCGACCCGCGGGCCGACCCCCAGGTGGTCTCCCGGGTGCTGCGCGCCCTCGACGCCCGGAGCATGCGCTGACCAGCCAGGATCCTCTGCCGGAGGGGTTGACGGTGTGTGACCGGGGGCCGCGGAGGGTAGTCATTTCCTTATGCTGCGGATCGGCACGCTGGGCGCCGCCCCGTCGGTCGGCGTCGTGGCCTGTGGCTGGCACGACAGCGGTCCAGGGCCCTTCACCACCGGCATCAAGCTGATCTACACGCTCGGCGGCCCGCTGCCCGAGCTGCCCGGCCTGCGGATCGGGTCCGGGGCGCTCAGGGGCGCCGAACAGATCGCCGCCGCCCTGCTCCAGGGGCTCGACGTGGTGATCACCGAGCCCGCCTGCCCGGCCGCGCCCGTGGTGGCGGCCGGCATGTGGCACTACGGCTGGACCAGGCGCGACGTGTCCGCCCTCGCCGGGGCGACGGTGGCCGGTCTGGCGCTGGCCACGCAGCCGGGCGCGTGCGTGGCGGAGATCGGGCGCGACGGCACCAGCTCCATCGACGGGCAGATGCCGGCCGAGTCCGTACGCGCCCGCCTGGCGGCGGCGTTCTCCGGCGGCCGGTACCGCACGCCGGAGGTGACGGTGCCGCTGGAGGCGGTGCGGCTCAGCGAGGACACGCCGTGCCGGATCCGGATCGCCCGCACCCCCGGCATCGTCGTCTGAGGGCCGTCCCGGGGCTCTGGGGCTCGGCGACGAAGAACCGCCGGCCTTTGGTGGCCCGGCACGAACCCTGGTGTCGCCGCATGTCGTACGGTCGCCAGGGAGCACCTGCGCGCCGACCGAGTTGGAGAGAGTGTGAAGATCACAGGAGTAGAGCTGCGCCGGATCGCGATGCCGTTGGTGGCGCCGTTCCGCACGTCGTTCGGCACCGAGACCGCCCGGGACGTCCTGCTGGTCAGGGTGGTGACGCCCGACGCGGAGGGGTGGGGCGAGTGCGTGGCCATGTCCGAGCCGCTCTACTCCTCCGAGTACGTCGACGGCGCCGCCGAGGTGATCCGCCGGTTCCTGCTGCCCGCCCTGCCGACGACCCTGGACGCGTACGGGGTCGCCCGCGCCCTCGAACCGATCAAGGGCCACCGCATGGCCAAGGCCGCGCTGGAGACCGCCGTCCTGGACGCGCAGCTGCGGGCCTCCGGCGAGTCGTTCGGCCATTTCCTGGGCGCGGCCCGCGACCGGGTGCCGTGCGGGGTGTCGGTGGGCATCATGGAGTCGATCCCGCAGCTCCTCGACGCCGTGGCGGGCTACGTCGAGGAAGGTTACGTCCGCATCAAGCTGAAGATCGAGCCCGGCTGGGACGTCGAGCCGGTGCGCGCGGTGCGCGAGCGCTTCGGCGACGACCTGCTGCTCCAGGTGGACGCGAACGCGGCGTACTCGCTGGCCGACGCCCGCCGGCTGGCCCGGCTCGACGCGTTCGACCTGCTGCTGATCGAGCAGCCGCTGGCCAACGACGACCTCGTCCAGCACGCCAGGCTGGCCCGCCAATTGCGCACCCCGATCTGCCTGGACGAGTCCATCGAGTCGGCCGAGCACGCGGCCGCCGCCATCGAGCTCGGCTCGTGCTCGATCATCAACATCAAGCCGGGCCGCATCGGCGGCTACCTGGAGGCACGGCGCATCCACGACCTGTGCCGGGCCAACGGCGTGGCGGTGTGGTGCGGCGGCATGCTGGAGACCGGTCTCGGGCGGGCGGCGAACGTGGCGCTGGCGGCGCTGCCGGGCTTCACGCTGCCCGGCGACACCTCCGGGTCGCGCCGCTACTTCGCGACCGACGTGACCGAGCCGTTCGAGCTGGTGGACGGCCATCTGGAGGTGCCCACGGGGCCGGGGCTCGGCGTCGAGCCGATCCCGTCCGTGCTGGAGGAGGTCACGACGGCCACGGAGTGGATCCCGCTGTAGGGCGCCCGTCCTGGAGGGTGGGGCCGGCCGGGGTCGAGGGACCCCGGCCGGCGCCCTGCGGGGTCAGGACCGGGTGAAGCGCAGGCGCAGGGTGGCCGAGGTGGCGTGCAGGTCGTACCGGGGCAGCGCACCCGGGCCGCACGTGGCGGTGCCGATGCCCTGCTGGGCGAGGTCCAGGTGGAGGTGCACCCGGTCGCCGGGCACCAGGTCCGGACGGTGGCGGGCGGCCTCCAGCTCGGCGGTGCTCCACCGGCGCGCGGTCAGCCCGAACGCCGTCTCGCCCGCGACCCGGAACCCGGGCGTCCCGGCCGGCCCGCCGAACTCGGCCCATCGCACGTCGGCGCGGCGGCCGTTCTCCTGCGGGTAGACGTAGGGCGTCTGGAGGTCGTCGATCGTGGCGCTCCAGCGGCCCACGCGGGCGGCCATGCCGGTGTCGGGGTAGGCCTCCCCCGGCCCCCGGCCGAACCAGGTGACGTGGGCGAGCTCGCCGGGCAGCACCAGAAGCACGCCGAGGCGCGGGATCGGGTCGGGCCACTCGCCCTCGGGCTCGACGTCCACGGTGAGGTCCAGGGCGTCGCCGCCAGGCGCGGTCCATGTCCAGGTGACGCGCATGCCGAGGTCGGTGGCGGCGGGGGCGACCCTGGTCCGGACGGTGAGGCCGTCCCCGGTCCGCACGCCGTCCACGCGGTGGGTGAGGCGGTGCAGGCCGAGCGCACGCCACCTGCGGCCCAGGCCGCCGTAGCGGTCGTTGTCGGTGGGGGCGCGGTAGAGGTCGAGGCGCGGGCCTTCGACGTCGAGGCCGAACAGGCGCAGCAGGCGGCCGGTGCGCGGGTCGAACTCGCCGCCGCCCAGCGTCAGCCGCCCGCCGGACGTCTCCGGTCGTACTTCCGTACCGGCGGCGGCTGCGGGAAGGGCGGGGCTCGGCAGACGGGTCTGGGACCAGGCGAGTTCGTGGCCCGCGGGGGCCCACGGCTGGTCGCCGGCCAGGGTCGCGCGGACGGTGAGCCAGCGTTCCCCCGCCCCGTCCGCCGGTGGGGGCGGATCGGGCAGCTTCACCTCGCCGCCGGACGGCGGCACCGCCAGCGGGAAGCGCGCGACCGGGCGTCCGTCGTCCTCGACGACGGCCTCGAAGGCCAGGTGGGCCAGGTCGCGGAAGTCGTGCCGGTCGACCACCCGCACGACGCCGTCGCCGAACTCGAACCGCACCGGCTCGAACACCTTCTTCAGATCCAGCAGGCCCGGGGAGGGCGTGCGGTCGGGGAACACCAGCCCGTCGATGACGAAGTTCCCGTCGTGCACGGGCTCGCCGTGGTCGCCGCCGTAGGCGTACTCGTGGCGGGGATCGGTCAGGCCGTGGTCGATCCACTCCCACACGAACCCGCCGGCCAGCCTCGGGAAACGTTCGAACAGCTCCTGGTACTCGGCCAGGCCGCCGGGCCCGTTGCCCATGGCGTGGGCGTACTCGCACTGCAGGAACGGCATCGCGCGCCGCCGCGCGTCCAGGGCGGGGTCGTCGAGCGGCTCCTCCTCGCCGCGGCCGATGGCCTCGACCTCGGCGTGGGTGGCGTACATGCGCGAGTAGACGTCGGTGTGGGCGCACGACCAGTCGCCCTCGTAGTGCAGCGGCCTGGACGGGTCGCGTTCGCGCGTCCAGTCGGCCATGACGGCGAGGTTGCGACCGGCGCCCGCCTCGTTGCCGAGCGACCACATGATGACGCTGGGGTGGTTCTTGTCCCGTTCGACCATCCGGCGCATGCGGTCGAGCAGGGCGTCGGCCCAGCGCGGGTCGTCGGTGGGGTTGCGGCGCCAGCCGACCTGGCCGAAGCCGTGCGTCTCCAGGTCGCATTCGTCGACGACCCACAGGCCCAGTTCGTCGCACAGGTCCAGGAAGTCGGGGTGCGGCGGGTAGTGGCTGGTCCTGACGGCGTTGACGTTGTGCCGCTTCATGAGCAGCACGTCCTCGCGCATGGTCCCGTACGGGACCGCGCGGCCGTGGTCGGGATGGAACTCGTGCCGGTTGACGCCCTTGAGCAGCAGCGGGCGGCCGTTGGCCAGGAGCACGCCGTCCTCGACGGAGACGGTGCGGAAGCCGACGCGCAGCCGTACGGTCTCGTGCGGGGTGGTGAGGACGGCCTCGTACAGGCGGGGCGTCTCGGCCGTCCACGGCTCGGCCTCGACGGTGATCTCGACGCCGGGCTCCAGGTCGCGCACGCCGAGCTCGGGGATGCTCAGCAGGCCCGCGGCGGCCTCGAAGGACAGCCGGCCGTCGTGGGAGGCGTGGACGAACACGTCGGCGGCCGACCGGGTGAGGGTGACGTCCCGGAAGATGCCGGGCAGCCACCACATGTCCTGGTCCTCCAGGTAGCTGGCGGCCGACCACTGGTGCACGCGCACGGCCAGCACGTTGCGTCCCGGACGCAGCCACGGCCCGGCGTCGAACTCGACGGGCAGCCTGCTGCCGGTGGAGAAGCCCAGCTCGTGGCCGTTCAGCCAGACCCTGGCGAAGGAGTCGACGCCCTCGAAGCGCAGCCGGCCGCCGCTCCAGCCGTCCGGCAGGTCGAAGGCGCGCCGGTAGTCGCCGGTCGGGTTCTCGTCCGGGACGTGCGGCGGGTCCACGGGGAAGGGGTAGGAGACGTTGGTGTAGGCGGGGGCGCCGTGGCCGTGCAGGGGCCAGTGGGCCGGCACCGGCAGCTCGTCCCAGGCGGAGTCGTCGAAGCCGGGCCGGGCGAAGTCGTCGGGCACGTCGGCCACGGGTGAGAGCCGGAAGCGCCACAGGCCGTCGAGGTCGAGGGCGGGGGCGTCGGAACGGAGCGCCGCGCGGGGTTCGAGACGGCCCGAACCGGGGGCGAAGGTTTCGAGATCCATCCCTTCCGACACTAGGGGTTGATGGTGGTTTCGTCAGCGATGCCCCGTCTGGCGGTGCTTGGACTTCCCTGCCGTGGTTGTTGGAGGAATGGACGCGGCAGGGGCCCGGTCTCAGGCGTTCCTGGAGAACAGGATCCCGTTCGCGCCGGCGGGGCCGGGCAGCGCGGAGGCGGCCGCGAGGTAGCCGGCCAGCAGGCTCTCGGCCACCGCGCCCACGGCCGCGTCGCCGGGCAGGAACTCGGGGGTGTGCAGGCCGGCGGCGGTGTCCACGCCGACGAACATCATGAGCGAGGGCGCCACCGAGGCGTAGTGGGAGAAGTCGTCGGCCCCGCACGAGCGCAGCCCGCCGTCCACCGTCCAGCCGTGGCCGCGCAGCAGCCCGCCGGCGCGTACGGCCAGCCCGGTGTCGTTGACCAGCACCGGCTCCCCCGGCAGGATCGTCACCTCGGCCACGCAGCCGCATGCCCTGGCGACGTCCTCGACCACCTGGGTGAACCGTTCGTGCAGCTCCTGGCGCCAGTTCTCGGACATCGCCCGGAGGGTCCCCCTGGCCACGGCCTCGCCCGGGACGGCGTTGGGTGCGGTGCCGGCGTTGACCGTGCCGAAGGTGACCACGGTGGGCGTCATCGGGTCGGCGACCCGGCTGACGACCTGCTGGGCGGTCACGATGACCTGCGCCATGGCGACCACCGGGTCCCTGGTCAGGTGGGGGTAGGCGGCGTGGCCCTCCACTCCCCTGACGACCACCCTGAACTCGTCGGAGGAGGCGTTGACCGCGCCCGGCACGGACGCGACCGTGCCCTCCGCCAGCAGGGGCTGCACGTGCGCGCCGATCATGGCGCCGACCCGGTGGCGGTGCAGCGCGCCCGACCCCACGACGTCGGAGGCGCCGGAGGGGAAACCCTCCTCGCGCGGTTGCAGCACGACCAGCAAGGGCGGGTCGGCGCCGAGCCGGTCGAGGGTCCTGGCCAGGGCGACCACTGCCGCCATGTGCACGTCGTGCCCGCAGGCGTGCATCGCGCCCTCGGGGGCGGCCCACTCGACGCCGGTGCGCTCGGTCAGCGGCAGGGCGTCGAGCTCGCCGCGTACGCCGACCGCCGGGCCCGGACCGCCGACGCGCAGGACCGCGCCCGTGCCGGCGACGTGCTCGACCTCCCCGGCGGGCAGCGCGGCCAGCAGCCGGGCCAGCGTCGGGCCCTCCTGGCCCGACAGGCAGGGCGCCGCGTGCAGCTCGCGGCGCAGCGCCTGCGCCGCGGGCAGCTCCCGCCGCAGGCCCTCCCGCAGCGCCGTGTAGGCGGCGCTCTCCGCGGCGCCGGTCCCGATGACGGCTCCGTCGACGGGCCTGTTGATCGTACGGCCCCCGAAGTCGTTCACCCCGTGCTCTCCTCCCGTGTTCCCAGTCCGTAGACGCGTCGCGCGTTGTCCGCCCCGACCATCGCCGCCACCCGCATCGCCTGCTCGGCCGACCACTCGCCGTCCAGCACGAGCCTGCCGAGCACCCGCGCCATCGCCCGCCGCCACAACACCGCGCCGAGGTGGTGCAGCTCGGCCGGCCCCCACCCGTCGGACGAGAAGAGGATCTTGGCGAACGGCGCCAGCTCCAGGCTCTCGGCCACCAGCGCCACGCTGCGGGCCCCGGTGTAGGTCACACCGAGCCCCACGTCGAAGTAGACGTTGGGATAGGCCTGCGCGAGGAACCCCGCGTGCCGCTGGAAGGGGTAGCAGTGCAGCAGCACCAGCGGCACCCCGGTCGGCTCCGCGCGCTCGACGAGGCCGCGCAGCAGCAGCGGGTCGGCCCGGCGCAGGTCGAGGTCGGGATCGCCGAGGCCGGTGTGGAACTGGATCGGCAACCCTCGCTCGATCCCGGCCCAGATCACGTGCCGCAGCAGCACCGGCTCCGTCAGCTTACCGCCGCCCGACCCGAGCCAGCGCCCGGCCGCCTCGGTGACCTCGGCCCGGCTCGGCGGCTCGGGATCGAGGTCGAGGCCGTGGCGGTAGGCGGCGACGCTCTTGAGCCCGCGCGCGCTGCCGGTGCGCTCCCACAGCTCCCGCGCGAACGCGTCGGCGAACGAGGAGGCCGCGCAGCCGCCGGCCGCGACCTGCTCGGCCACCGTCTCCAGCCGCACCACCTCGTCGGCCGGCACGCCGGTGAGCTCCGCCATGCCGGACGGGCCCACCAGCTCCTCGCCCCGGTAGCCGGTCTCGACCAGGTAGTGGGCCACGTTGGTGGCGCCGAGCAGCAGCCGGTTCACCTCGCCGGCGCCCAGCCGGGCCCTCCTGGCCAGGTACTCCTCCGGCGTGCAGTGCGGTTCGAGGCCGAGGACGGGCGCGCAGTGGCGCAGGATGGCGTACCCGGTCTGGGAGTCGAACTGCGTCATCCACTCCGGCACCGGCCGGTCGGACTCGGTGATCAGCTCCTCGAACGCGGTGCGCGACAGATCGCGCGGCACCACGCCGTGGACGTGCTGGTCGACCAGCGGCAGCTCCTCGATGGCCCGGACGAACCCGGCCGGGGCGAGGTCGAGGTCGGCGGCGGTGGCGTACACGTCGGTCACGGAGAGATCTACTCCCCCGTGGGCGCGCGGATGAACCACCCCGCCCCGATCCGGCGCCTCGTCTAAGGGGCCGCGGCGGGCACCGCGAGCTGCTGGACCAGCCACGGCAGCGCCTGCGGCAGCTCCCGGTTCCAGGTGTTGAAGTTGTGGCCGCCGCTGGGCAGGATCAGCGACGAGGCCCGCATGGGCGGTTTGACGGCGTTCAGGAAGCGCTCGGTCGGCAGGTAGTCGGCCTCGCCCTTCCTGCTGCTCGTGACGAGCACGGACACGGGCGGCGCGGGCAGCCGGGCCAGGCGCCACATCAGGTCGTTGCGGTCGGCGAGCCCCTGGTCGCCGTGGAACAGGTCGCCGGTGGTGCCGTCCACGATCGTCTTGTAGTAGCCCGACAGGGAGACGGCGGCGGAGAACGCGTCAGGGCGGCTCATCGCCAGCTTCAGCGCGCAGTGGCCGCCGGTCGAGCCGCCGAGCACGCCCCAGGAGTCGCGGCCGGCCGCCGCCCGGTAGTGCGCGGTCACGGCCTGCCGGACGTCGGTGGCGAAGTACGTCAGCGCCTGCGGGCCGCCCGGCACGTCCACGCACTCGGTGTCGCGCGGCAGCACCACGCTCGGCCGCATCATGACCAGGACGGCCGGCTCGACCTGGTGCAGGGCGATGGCGTGGGCCAGCCGTCCGGGCAGGTCGAGGCGGGTCATGAGATTGCGCGGGTCGCCGGGGTAGCCGGTCAGGGCGAGGATCGCGGGGAACCTGCGCCGGGGGTCCTTGAAGTAGGCCGAGGGCAGGAACACGTACGCCTCCTCGCTCAGGCGCGTGGTCGCGCCCGGCAGGACGACCTCCTCGATCCGCCCGCCCGGGACCGCCCGGCTGTCCAGCACCCGCAGCCCGGCCGCGGCCCCGGCGACGGTGATCTGGGCGGCGCCGGTGTCGGCGCCGAGCAGGTCCGCCCAGGAGGCGTAGAAGCCGAAGTAGTAGTTGACCAGCAGCGCGAGCGCCGCCACGGTCAGCGCCTGGCAGCCCGCCAGCAGGCCCGCCCGGCCCAGCACCGGCGGCAGGCCCCGCCCGGCCAGCCGCGGCCACACCCAGACGGTGGCCGCGAGCCCGGCCACCGCGAGCACCGCGGCGGCCACCAGCAGCGCGATCGAGGTCAGTCCCATGAACAGCAGGAATATCCCGGCCGGCGTAAGCGCGTGGTTAACGACGAGATTAACCGGCAGGAGCTTCAATCGGTATTTGTGAAGCGTCCCTGGATCCCCGCGCTGGCGGGTTACGCGTCGCTGGTCATCGGCCTGCTGGACATCGCCAAGGCCGTGGCGCCGCGGCTGGAGCACACGCGGATGGGCCAGTGGTCGGACCTGCTGCCCGGGACGGTGACGACCGTGGCGCGGGCGACGTCGCTGGTGGTCGGCATCATGCTGGTGATGATCGCGCACGCGCTGCGCCGGGGGAAGGTGCGGGCCTGGCGGGCGGTGGTGGTGCTGCTGCCGGTGAGCGCCGTCATGGGCGTGCTGCACCTGCGGCCGGTGACCGCCGCGATCAGCGTCGTGCTGCTGGCCGTGCTGGTGGCCGGCAAGCGGGAGTTCACGGCGCTGCCCGACCCGCGCTCGCGCTGGCGGGCGTTGTGGAACCTGCTCGTGCTCGGCGCGATCGACATGGGGCTCGGCTACCTGATCGTGAGCGTCCGGCCGGGCGCGCTGGTGGACCGTCCGGGCGTGGCCGACCGGCTGGAGCACGTGGCGCTGGGGCTGGCGGGCATCGAGGGGCCGGTCACGTTCACCGTGGAACGCGTCTCCGACCTGGTCTACTTCTCCCTCGTCGCGCTGGGCGCGCTCACCGCCGTGACGACGCTCTACCTGGCGCTGCGTCCGGAACGGCCGGCCGCCGAGCTGACCGCCGACGACGAACGCCGCCTGCGCGCCCTGCTGGCCGTGCACGGCGAGCGCGACTCGCTCGGCTACTTCGCGCTGCGCAGGGACAAGAGCGTGATCTTCTCGCCGTCGGGCAAGGCGGCCGTGGCCTACCGGGTCGTCTCCGGCGTGATGCTGGCCAGCGGCGACCCGATCGGCGACCGCGAGGCGTGGCCGGCCGCGATCGGCGCGTTCACGGCCGAGGCGCGGCGGCACGCCTGGGTGCCCGCCGTCATCGGCTGCGGCGAGACGGGCGGCGAGGTCTGGACGAAGGTGGCGGGACTGTCCGCGCTGGAGATCGGCGACGAGGCGATCGTCGAGGTCGACGACTTCACGCTGGAGGGCCGCGCGATGCGCAACGTGCGGCAGATGGTCAACCGCACCCGCCGCGCCGGGTACGTCTGCCGGGTGCGCCGCGCCCGCGACGTGCCCGAGGAGGAGAAGGAGGGCATCCGCCGGGCCGCCGGGCTGTGGCGCGGCACCCAGACCGAACGCGGCTACTCGATGGCGCTCGGCCGCTTCGGCGACCCCGCCGACGCCGAGTGCCTGGTCGCCACCGCCTGCAAGGACGGCGACCTCAGGGCCGTGCTGCACTTCGTGCCGTGGGGCACGCGGGGCGTCTCGCTGGACCTGATGCGCCGCGACCGCGACGCCGACCCGGGCCTCAACGAGCTGCTGATCGCCGAGACACTGCGGGCCGCGCCGTCGCTGGGGATCACGCAGGTGTCGCTCAACTTCGCGATGTTCCGCTCGACGCTGGCCCGCGGCGACCGGCTCGGCGCGGGGCCCGTGCTGCGGGCCTGGCGGTCGGTGCTGGTCTTCCTGTCGCACTGGTTCCAGATCGAGTCGCTGTACCGGTTCAACGCCAAGTTCCGGCCGATCTGGGAGCCGCGCTTCGTCGTCTACCCGAACGCCCGCGACCTGCCCAGGATCGGCGTCGCGGCGCTCCAGGCCGAGGCGTTCATCCCGTCGGGCCTTCCGCTGCGCGCCCGCCTGCGCCTCCCCCGCCCCTTCACGCACGACCGCGCCGCCGCCGCCCCCCAGACCCCGTGAACCGCGCGGTTCAGGGAGAGGCGGCGGTGCCGGTGGCGGGCCACATGGTGTTGAGGCGGCCGGCGGTGGCCTGGTAGGCGCGCTCGGCCTCCGGAGTGAGGACGACGTCGGCGCCCGGCCCGGCGGCGGCCAGCCGTTCGCGCAGGACGATGGAGTCGGCGGTGTCGGCCAGGTCGAGCAGGCCGGTGAAGCGGGCGGCCGCCGACACCAGCTCGGTGGCGGGCAGGTCGGTGCACACGGCGTCGAGGGCCTGGCGGACCACGCCCTTGCCGACCGCCCCGAGGCCGAGCGCCACCGCGGCCGCCGACAGGGTTGCCACGTCGAGCGGGTCGACGTCGACCAGGCGCAGTGGCACGTGCTCGACCTGGCCGCCGGGGGCGTACAGGCGACCGGCCAGGCGGGCGGCGGCGGCGCGCCTGCCCTGCGTGGGGCCGATCGCGCGCCAGAGCCGGCGCAGCGCGGTCAGCGCGATCCCGCCGGCGAGCGGGCCGGGCAGCGGCGAGCCGACGGACTCGGCGGCGCGCAGCACCAGCAGCAGCCTCTCCAGCTCGCCCACCGCGCGGGCCAGGTCTTCGCCCAGGTCGGGGACGAGGACCGCGCGCGGGCCGAGGCCGGTCATGTGCGGCTCCTCACGGAGCCCTCGTCGTCGAGCGGTCGTCAGGCGGCGGAGGAGTCAACCGGAGGGTCACCATCGGAGCGTACGCCGCGCCGGCCACGCCGCACACCCCACCGGAAAGCACACCGCCCCCGGCCCATGCCCATCCCCGAACCGGGAAGCACGCCGCCCCCGGCCCGTGCCCATCCCCCACCCCGCGCACCCCGTGAGACGCGGGCGAGCCGGGCGTGTGGGAGGATCTGGCCTCGATGGGTCCATGGTCGTTGGTGCGGTGGCTGCGTGCGGCGAGCTTCGCCGGCACGTGTGCCGCGCTGGCCGCGCTCGCCCACCTGGCGGGCGGCGGCTGCTTCGACCCCGGGGCGCTGCTGGCGGGGTTCCTGCTGGTCCTCGCGCCGGCCCTGGCCCTGACCGGGCGTGAGCGCACGCTGGCCGCCATCGTGCCCGCGACGGGCGCCTCGCAGGTCGTCCTGCACCTGCTGCTCTCGCTGAGCTGCGACCATCCCGCCCCCGCCGCCGCCCCCGCGAGCCTGGTTCACGCGCACGACACCGGCGCCCCGGGGTTCGGGATGCTGCTCGTGCACGCGGCGAGCGTGCTGCTGACGTCGGTCTGGCTGCGCTGGGTGGAGTCGGGGCTGTGCGCCCTGGTCCGCGAGCTGGCCGGGTGGGTGCTGCGCCCGCTGCTGGTGCTGTTCCTCGCCGTGTCCGGGTGGGCCGCGCCGGCGCGCACCCCGGTGGGCGGGCGCGACGACGTCACGGCGCGCGTCCGGCTGTTCCTGCGGCACGTGCTGGTGCTGCGGGGGCCTCCCGCGGGTGGACCGGAGCCGCGGTGGCCGGTCCGTCCGACGGTCGTGGGCCTGCCCGCCTGAGCGCGCCCGCGGTCCTTCGCGCGCCCGTGCCCCGCGGTTCCTCCGACGACAATCCCGGCTCGCCGCCGTGCCCGCCCCCGCCGTGGGGCCGGTCCGGCGTGCGCGCCTCCGGACCCGACTCAGAGGACATCACCCATGAGACCTTCCCGTACCCGCCGGGCCTCGGCGCTCGCGCTCGTGCTGCTGGCCGCCGCCTGCGGCACGTCCGCGGCCACCGGCGGCGAGGCGGCCACCGTCGCACCGGCGTCCGCCGGCCGGACCGCCTACCCCCTCACCTTCGACAACTGCGGCACGCGGGTCACCTTCCGCCGGCCGCCGCAGCGCGTCCTGATCCTGAACGGCACCAGCGTCGGCGAGGTGGAGAGCTTCCTGCTGCTCGGGCTGGAGCGCAGCATCCTGGCCAACGCCCAGAGCTACGGCGTGTCCGACGACCCGTCCATGACGGCCCGCATCAAGGCGCTGCCGACCGGCGGGCTGACCATGAACAAGAACTTCGACGTGCCCGCCGAGCAGGTGCTCAAGCTCAAGCCCGACCTGGTGGTCTCCACCTGGTCGGGCGGGTTCGACCCCGCCCGGGGCTTCGCCACCCGCGAGCAGCTCGCCGCGGCCGGCATCACCTCGGTGGTCAACCCGGTCAACTGCGCGATGGGCAAGCCGGAGGCCACCGAGCAGGAGAAGCGCGCCTACCGCAACCAGTCGATCAACTCCTCGCTGGAGTTCCTCAGCCTGCTCGGGCGGGTGTTCGACGTGCAGCGCAAGGCGTTCGACCTGATCGGGCGGCTGCGGGCGCGGGTGGAGTCGGTACGGGCCCGCGTCGCGGCGCTGCCGCCCAGGAAGGTGCTGATCGCCTATCCCGGCATGGCCATGATGAACGCCAACGGCCTGCCCGCCGTGATGACCGGCGGCATCTACGACGACGTCATCAGGGCGGCCGGCGGGGTCAACGCCTTCGCCGGCCAGACCGCCGACATGACGCGCACACTCAACCGCGAGCAGCTCGCCACCGCCCAGGTGGACGTGCTGGTCGTCGGGCTGTTCACGCCCGCGGAGAAGGGCGCGGAGGCGGCGGCCAAGCTGTTCGCCGCCTACCCCCACTGGGCCGCGGCCAGATCCAGAACCTTCACGGTCGTCTCCGACGGCGTCTACCTCGGGCCGCTGAACGCCTGGGCCGTGGAGAAGATCTCCAAGGTGGTGCATCCCGGTGGCTGACACGCTGACCGCGCCGCCGCGCCGCGCCGCGCCCGTCCCGCCGCGGCGGCCGCACGCGGTGTCCGGGCGGGCGACCGGGTTCCTGCTGGCCGGGCTCGGGGCCGCGCTGGTCGTGGCCCTGGTGATCGGGATCTCCGCCGGGTCGGTGAACCTGCCGCCGGACCAGGTGTGGGGGGTGGTGTGGGCGTACCTGACCGGGCGCGGCGAGCAGGCCGATCCGCTGCTCGCGCAGGTCGTGTGGGAGATCCGCACGCCCCGGGCGCTGCTGGCCGCGCTGGCCGGGGCCGCGTTGTCGGTGGCCGGGGTGGCGTTGCAGGCGCTGGTCCGCAACCCGCTCGCCGACCCGTACGTGCTGGGCGTGTCGTCGGCGGCGTCGCTGGGAGCCGTACTGGTGCCCGCGCTCGGGGGCGGCGCGCTGGCCGGGCTGACCGGCGCGCTCGGCGTCACCGGGGCCGCCTTCGCCGCCGCGCTGCTGTCGGCGCTGGTGGTGTACGTCCTGTCCCAGCGTTCCGGCAGGCTGCTGGACTCGTGGCTGGTGCTGACCGGCGTGGCCGTCGGCTACCTGTGCTCGGCGGCCACCACGTTCGTGCAGCTCCAGCTCAACCCGACCGAGCTGCAGGGCATGATGTTCTGGCTGATGGGCAGCGTCGCCGGGGCGTCGTGGGCCGACCTGGGCGTGCCCGCACTGCTCGTCGTGTGCTGCGTGGCGTGGCTGTCCTCGCAGGCGCGGGCGCTCAACGCGCTGCTGGCCGGCGAGGAGTCCGCGGTCGCGATCGGCGTGCCGGTCGCCGCGCTGCGGATCGGGCTGCTGGCGGCCGGGTCGCTGCTGACGGCGACGGTGGTCAGCGTGGTCGGCGGCATCGGATTCATCGGGCTGATGGTCCCGCACATGGTCCGCTTCGTGGTCGGGGCCGACCACCGCCGGGTGCTGCCGGTCTCGCTGCTGGCCGGCGCGGTGTTCCTGGTGCTGGTCGACCTGGCGGCGCGGGTGGCCGACCGGCCGAACGAGCTGCCGGTGGGCGTCTTCACCACGGGGCTCGGCGTGCCGTTCTTCCTGTGGCTGCTGCGCCGGCGGCGGGCGGGAGGCGGCGGCGATGCGGCTTGACCTCGCGGGCGTCAGCGCGAGCATCGACGCGCGGCCCATCGTCACCGACGTCACGCTGAGCGCCGGGCCGGGCGAGTTCGTGGCGCTGGTCGGGCCGAACGGCAGCGGCAAGTCCACGCTGCTGCGCACGGTCTACCGGTCGCTGCGCCCGTCGGGCGGCGTCGTCCGGCTGGACGGCGACGACCTGTGGCGGATGCGGCCCCGGCACGCCGCGCGGCGGCGGGCGGTCCTGCCCCAGCACAATCCGGCCGGAGAGGGGTTCTCCGTGGCCGAGGTCGTCGCGGCCGGACGCCACAGCCACAAGCGGGCGCTGGACCGGGAGAGCGCGGGCGACCGGGCGGTGGTCGCCACGGCCCTGGAGCGGGTCGGCATGGACTGGGCGGCCGACCGGCTGATGACCACGCTGTCCGGCGGCGAGCGGCAGCGCGTGCTGCTGGCCCGCGCGCTGGCCCAGGAGGCGCCGCTGCTGATCCTGGACGAACCGGGCAACCACCTGGACGTCGGGTCCCAGCTCCTCCTGCTGGACCTGATCCGCTCGCTCGGCCTGACGCTGCTGGCCGCCCTGCACGACCTGGACCAGGCCGCCGCCTACGCCGACCGGATCGTCGTGCTGCGCGAGGGCCGGGTCGCCGGGCAGGGGCCGCCCCTGGAGGTGCTGACCCCGGCCTTCATCGAGGAGGTCTTCGGCGTCCTGGCCCATGTGGGGCCGCATCCGATCACCGGGCGGCCGCATGTGGCGGTGGCGTCCAGGGCGGGAGGTAAGCGCCTGCCATAGGGCGGGTCAGCACTCGTCCCCCGGTGCGGAGCCGTGCCGGGCGCCGTCCGTCCGGCCGGTTATAAACGGAGCGGAGTGGAACTTCGTCGTGAAGGGGCCGGGGGACCGTGGCGATCAGCAAAGTAGGACGAATGGCCGCCGGTGTCGGCCTGCTCGCGGCGGTGTGCGTGCCGGAGCGGGCCGTCGCCGTCCCGGCCCCTCTCCCGGCCCCTCCCCCAGTGGCGGCCCCGGCCCCTCCGGGGACGGCGCCGGTGCTGAACCTGGTGCTGGACGGCGGTCGGTTCGCGCTGCGGGACGCCTTCGCGATCCTGGCGGGCCGTCCCGTGCTCGCGCGGGTGTCGGAGGCCGCGCGGGCCCGGATGGCGCAGTCGCGGGCGGGGGCGCTGGCGGCCCTGAGCGGCCAGCGGGTGTACGGCTGGAACCAGGCGCTCGGCCCGCTGAAGGACCGCCTGCTCTCGCCGGAGGAGGCCGAGCAGTTCCAGCGCAACGTGCTGCGTTCGCACGCGGCGGGCGTCGGCCCGGCGTTCCCCGACGACGTGGTCAGGCTGGCGCTGATCCTCAAGGCCAACCAGATGGCCAGGGCGAAGATGGGCGTACGGCCCGAGGTGCCGCAGCGGCTGCTGTCCCTGGTGAACGCCGGGGTCGTGCCGGTGATGCCGCAGATCGGCTCGCTCGGCACCGGCGACCTGCAGCCGCAGGCGGCGGCCGGGCTGGCCGCGCTGGGCGAGGACGCGCCGGTGCACTACCGGGGCGAGACCGGGCCGGCCTCGCAGATGTTGCCGCGGGCCGGGCTGCCCGCGAGCTTCACCTTCGAGGCCGGGGAGGCGCTGCCGATCGTCAGCGGCAGCACGGTGCTGGCCGCCACGCTGATGCACGCCCTGCACCGGGCCACGGTGCTCGCCGACCAGGCGGAGGGGGCATTCGCCCTGTTCATGGAGGCGACCAGGGCCGAGCGCGGCTCGCTGGACGCGCGTACGCACCGCGAGCGGCACATCCCGGAGGAGGACGCGGTCGCGGCGCGGCTGCGGGCCATGGTCGCGGGTTCGGAATGGATGACCGAGGAGGGCCGCAGGCGGCTCGACCCGGCGAACTACACCCCGCGCGTGCAGGACGCGGTCTCGGTGCGCGCGGCCCCGCACATCATGGCCGGGCTGCGGCAGGTGCTCGCCGCCATCCGCCGGACGCTGGCGCGCGAGGCCAACTCCTCGACCTCCAACCCGCTGGTCTTCCGGCGGGAACGCGGCCCCGGCTACGAGTTCGTGATGGGCGGCAACTGGGACGGCTCGATCATGGGCCATCTCGCCGACAGCCTGAACGCCGAGATCACCGACCTCGGCGTCCTGTCGCAGGAGTTGTCCGGACGCCTGCTGTCGCCCCGCTGGAGCTACGGCCTGCCGGCGAACCTGGCCGGCGGGAGCGTCGGCCTGAACTCCGGGATGGTGCAGGTGCAGTCGGTGGCCGCGGCGGTGGTCCCCGAGATGCAGGTCAGGGCCCATCCGGCGGGCACGTTGTCGCGTCCGGTCAAGGACGGCCAGGAGGACCACAACACGATGGCGATGGCCTCGGCCCGCGACCTGCACGCGAACCTCGACCGGCTGGAGATCGTGCTGGCGGTGCAGTACCTGATGGCGGCGCAGGGCATCGACCTGATCGCGGCGAAGATGGCCGGCCTGCCGCTCGGGACGGCGACCCGCGCCCTGCACGACGAGCTCAGGCGCCACGTCGCGCCGCTGGGCGACGACCGCTACCTGACCCCCGACCTGGAACGGACGATCTCGCTGGTGCACGCGGGCGGCCTGACGCCGTACACCGCCCGGTGACGTACCGGAACGGTGGGGGTGCGCAGGCCGCCGCGGCCCGTGCCTAGGGCCGCCCGGACCTGGACGGGCGGATCATCGGGGCGGGCTTGCCGGCCGTGACGTAGGTGCCGCGGTTGATCGCGTCGCGGGCCGCCGTGTCGCGGAACGTGTCGCGGGCACCGGTGTCGGAGGTCCCGGTGTCGGAGGCTGCCGTGTCGCGGGCCGCCGTGTCGCCGTCGGTCCTGACGACGGTCACCACGACCGGTTCGATCTCCTCCAGGTATCCGTTCGCGAGCAGCCAGCTCACCGGAACTTCCTCGCTGGTCTGCGGAGCCTCCGGGATGTACCTGCTGAGCACGTGGTACTGCGTGCCGCCGCCCGACTGCTCGAACGCGGGCGCCGCCGGGCCCACCTCGACGCGGAACGACTTGAGCACCCGGAACGCGTGGTAATTGCACAGATGCTGCGGATCCTGCGGATTGGTGTTCAGGTTGCGCGGCGGCAGAGCGCGCTTGATGAACTGGTCGCCCAGCGGCGACAGGAACGCTCCCCCGTAACCGCCGAAACGGTCGAGCCTCATGCCGATCTGCAGAAACGTCGTCTTGAGCAGCAGTCTGCCGTTGGGGTAATTGCCGGAGCGGCCGAAACCGGAGTCGGGCGGGAAACGGTAATTGTTGGCGGCGTAGTCCCAGTAGCGGGAGAGGAAGTGCTGCGGGGTGAGACCGCCCAGCGGCACGTAGTCACGCAGAAGGGCGCCGAGATAGCCGGTCCGGGGCAGGATCGTCGGCCCGAGGTCCGGATCGCCGGTCACGTACGGCGGCCCGCAGACCAGCCCGCCGGTTTCCTGGCCCTCCTTCCCGGGTTCGCCCTTGCCTGCAGGCGGCGTCGGCTGGACAGGCACCGGCCGCACGAGCGGGGCGGTTTGCCGGAGGGTGCTGTCGGCGTGCGCGGACACGCTCCCCATGGGGTCGGCCGCCAGGCATATCGCGACGGCCAGGACGACACTTCGTCGGTTGATTCGCATGAGTTTCCCGTGGATCGTGCAGAATAAGCGAATGAAAGAGATCACGAGCGATTCGGCGACACCTGGGACGGCGGCATGGACGCGACGTCCGGATAATTCATCAGCAATGCCGGCATGTATGCAGCCAGGTGTCGAATGCGCTGATCGACAGCTACATTCCCGCCTGCCGCCCATATCGCATCTTCGGCATGACAAGAGAACAGCAAAGAGTGCAGCAACGAAAGCGGCCATTCTCGCTAAGGGTTGAAATATCCGAGAATGCGGCGCTTTGCGGGTCTCACCGGGCGGGGCCGAGCCTGATCATCCCTGCGCCGGGGGCAGCAGGCGGACCGCGTCCAGGGCCAGCGCGAGGTCGACGATGTCCCGCGGGCGGGTGAGCGAGCGGCCGGTGAGCTGCTCGATCCTGCGGACCCGGTTGATGATCGTGTTGCGGTGGCAGAACAGCCGGCCGGCGGCCCTGGCGGCCGAGCCGTCGCAGGCCAGCCAGGTCTCCAGGGTGGTCAGCAACGTGTCGCGGTCGGCCGGGTCGAGGGCGAGCAGCCGGCCGAGCGCGCCTTCGACGAGGTGGCCGGTGACGCCGGGCCGGCTGATCATCAGCACGGCGGGCACGCGCTCGTCCAGGCGGGCGATCTCGGGGCCGCCGTCGGCGCAGGTGCGCATGGCGAGGGAGGCCAGCTCGTGCGCGGTGCCCAGCTCGTCCAGGCCGGTGACGACGGGGCTGACCCCGGCCACGCCGCTGACGATGAGGCTCAGCTCCTGGCACAGGTCGTCCAGGGTGGCCCGGCCGAGCGCGACGACGGCGACCTCGTGCCCGGTGCGCATGCGCCACAGCAGCCGCAGCGTGCCCAGGGTCGCGGGCAGCCGGACGTCGTCGTGGTGGCGTCCGCGCGGGAAGCGCACGGTGACGACGGCGTAGCGGGCGCGTTCCGGCAGGTCCAGGGAGTCGGCGGCGGCGCGCACCACCCCCGCGTCGGCGGCGCCGTCGAGCAGGGCGTCCAGCAGCGCGTTGACGCGTTCCTTGCTGCGGCCGAGGATCTCCTGCTCGCGCCTGCCGTAGACGTCGCAGGCCACCAGCGACTGCCGGTCGATCGCGTGCCAGACGTGGCTGGCGGCGCGGACCAGGACGTCGAGGCGTTCGGGGCGCTCGCGTTCCATGTGGTCCACGATCGCCGCCCAGGTGACCTGGCCGGCCAGGCGGTACATGCGCAGCAGCGACTCCAGCGGAAGACCCTGCTCGGCCCTGCGCTGGGCCATCGACCGGGTGAAGACCAGGTCGCGCCGCTCGGACGGCTCCTGCAGGATCGCGGTCAGGCCCAGGCGCACGCCTTCGAGGGTGCTCTTCCAGTGCTCGTCGTAGGGGACGCAGGCGCTGTAGACGTCGTCGCCGCCGCGCGTCCTGGCGACCAGCTCGCCGGTCAGTTCGGGCAGGCGTTCGAGCAGTGCCCTGGCTGCGGTGCGTAACGTCTGGCGGACGTCCTCGTCCACGACCGTAGGGGGACGCATTCCCCGAGGCTGCCACCGGCCGCCGTTCCAGAACAAGGCTCTGTAGCGTTTTGTGACCTCGCATTGTGCGGCTGCACAACGGGCCCCCGGCCGCGGTGGGCAGCGAGCCCGACTTCGCCGCCGCATCTGGACGGCGGCCCCGCCCGCCGGTTTGGGTGGGCCGCCATGGGGTCCTGTGAGGAAGACGAATGGCCGAGCTGAGCGTGGACGGTCTCGTGGTGGACTACGGTCCCGTCCGGGCGCTGGACGGCGTGTCACTGAGCGTGCCGTCCGGGGCGGTGGTGGCCGTGCTGGGCGCGAACGGCGCAGGGAAGACGACGCTGCTGCGGGCGGTCTCGGGAACGCTCCGGTTCCACCGGGGCCGGATCGCCGCGGGCGGCGTCACCGTGGCCGGGGTGCGGGTGGACGGGCAGCCGGCCGCGGCCGTGGTGCGGCGCGGTGTCACGCACGTGCCCGAGGGCCGCCGCGTGTTCGCCCGCATGACGGTGGAGGAGAACCTGCGGGCCGGCGGGCTGGGCACGCCGCGCGCGGCCGCCGTCCGGGCCGGGCGGCGCGTGCGCGAGCTGTTCCCCGTCCTGGCCGAGCGCGCGCACCAGCGCGCCGGGCTGCTGTCGGGCGGCGAGCAGCAGATGCTGGCCATCGGCCGGGCGCTGATGGCCGAGCCGTCGGTGCTGCTGCTGGACGAGCCGACGCTCGGCCTGGCCCCCCGGGCGGCCGCCACGATCGCCGCCACGATCAGGACGATCAACGCCGCCGGCACCTCGATCCTGCTCGTCGAGCAGAACGTCGCCACGGCCCTGTCGCTGGCCTCCCACGCGTACGTGCTGGAGGTCGGCGCGGTCGCGCTGGCGGGGCCCGCGGCCGAGCTGGCCGCCGGTGACGAGGTGCGCCGCCGCTACCTGGGCGTGGACGACGGGACCCCGGCCCCGCCGGCGAGAGCCGGGTTGTCGAGGTGGTCCGCGTGACCCCGACATACCAACCGGATGGTATGCCCGCCCTGGAGGTACGCGACGTGACCGTCCGCTTCGCCGGCCTGACGGCGCTGGACGGCGTCGGCTTCACGGTCGCGCCCGGCACCGTGCACGCGCTCATCGGCCCCAACGGCGCGGGCAAGTCCACCTGCTTCAACGTGCTGTCCGGCGTCTGCCGGGCCGCCTCGGGCAGCGTCAGGTTCGGCGCGAGCGAGCTGACCGCGCTGCGCCCGCACCGGATCGCCGCGCTCGGCGTCGCCCGCACGTTCCAGAACATCGCGCTCTCCCCGCACCAGCCGGTGCGGGACAACCTGCTGCTGGGCCGCCACCGGCTCACCCGGGCCGGGTTCGTCTCCGCCGGGCTCGGCCTGCCGGGCGCGCGCCGCGAGCGGCGCGCCCACGCCGCCAGGGTCGCCGAGATCGCGGCCTTCGCCGGGCTCGCCGCGGTGCTGGACACGCCGGTCGGGCTGCTCCCGTACGGCGTGCAGAAGCGGGTCGAGCTGGCCAGGGCCCTGGCCATGGAGCCACGCCTGCTCCTGCTGGACGAGCCGGTCGCCGGGATGAACGGCGGCGAGCGGCTGGAGATGGCCGGGCTGATCAGGTCGGTACGGGAGAGCCTGGGCGTCTCCGTCCTCCTGGTCGAGCACGACATGGGCATGGTCATGCGGCTGGCCGACCGGGTGACCGTGCTGGACTTCGGCCGCCGCATCGCCGACGGGCCTCCCGCCGAGGTGCAGAACGACCCGGCGGTCATCGGCGCGTACCTGGGCGTGGAGGAGACGGAGTGATCACCTTCGTGGAGCTGCTCGTCAACGGGGTCTCGCTGGGGGCCGTCTACGCGCTGATCGCGCTCGGCTTCGTCGTCATCTTCAAGGCGACCGAGGTGGTGAACTTCGCGCACGCCTCGCTGCTGCTGGCCGGCGGATACGTGGTGGCGCGGCTGCACCCCCACCTCGGCTTCTGGCCCGCGCTGCTGGCCGGGGTCGCGGCGGCGGCGGTCATCGGAGCGCTGGTGGAGTTCCTGGTCATCCGCCGCTCGAAGGCCGGTTCGCACAGCGTGCTGGCCATCGTCACCATCGGCGTGGACATCGTGCTGACCACCGAGCTCACCCGGCGGATCGGCACCGAGGTGCTGGCCATGGGCGACCCGTGGGGCTCGCGGGTGCTGCGCCTCGGGCCGGTCACGGTCGCCGAGACCCGGGTCGTCGCGCTGGCCGTGGCCGGGGTGCTGATCGCGGCGTTCCTGCTGGCGTTCAAGTACACCGGGTGGGGGGTGGCGATGCGGGCCACCGCCGAGGACCCCGAGACGGCCGCGCTCATGGGCGTGCGGCTCGGCCGGGTCTCGGTCAGCGCGTGGGCCGTGGCCGGGGCGCTGGCCGCGGTGGCCGCGCTGTTCCTGTGCGTCTTCCCCACGCCCGGCCTGGACCGCGGCTCCTCGCTGGCCGCGCTGAAGGCCTTCCCCGCCGCGATACTCGGCGGCCTGGACTCCACCACGGGGGCGCTGGCCGGCGGCCTGATCGTCGGCGTCACCGAGGCCCTGACCACCGGCTACCAGAACGACCTGGCCTTCCTCGGCCGCGGGATCGGCGACGTGGCGCCGTTCCTCGTCATGGTCGTCGTGCTGCTGCTGCGGCCCGCCGGGCTGTTCGGGACGAGGGAGCGGGCCCGTGTCTAGGCCCGTCGTGTCACTGGTGGCCCTGGCCGTCTTCGTCGCCGTGCCCTTCTATCTGGAGGGGTTCTGGCTGCAGGCGGGCCTGTTCGCGATGGCGGCCGCGATCGGCGCGATCGGCGTCAACCTGCTGACCGGGGCGACCGGGCAGTTGTCCATGGGCCACGCGTTCTTCCTGGCCGTCGGCGCCTACGCCTACGTCTACCTGGCCGCCGAGCCCACCGCGTCGCTGGGCGGCCTGGGCCTGCCGACGCCGGTGGCCGCGGTGCTGGCGGTGGCGCTGGCCGGGGTCGCCGGCGGGCTGTTCAGCCCGATCGCGGGCCGGCTCAAGGGCGCCTACCTGGGCATCGCCACGCTGGCGCTGATCTTCGGCGGACAGCATCTGCTGTTCAACGCCGGGCCGGTCACCGGCGGGTTCAACGGGCGTGCCGTCCCGGCGATGGAGGTCTTCGGGTTCGCCTTCGCCGACGGGCCGGAGCTGGTCGTGCTGGACGTTCCGTTCGGCGCGCTGGAGCGGCTGTGGTTCCTGGGCGGCCTGGCGCTGCTCGCGGCGGCGCTGTTCGCCCGCGGCGTGCTGCGCGGGCGGCCGGGCAGGGCGCTGAACACGATCCGCGACCACGAGATCGCGGCCGGGGTGATGGGCGTGCCCGTCACCCGCTACCGGGCCGGCGTCTTCGTGTTGTCGTCCATGTACGGCGGCCTGGCCGGCGTGCTGCTGGCCCTGGTCTTCCAGCGGACCGTGCCCGACTACTTCGGCATGCTGCTCTCCCTCGACTACCTCGCGATGATCGTCATCGGCGGCCTGGGCTCGGTGGGCGGCGCGGTGCTCGGCGCCGTCTTCGTCTCCCTGCTGCCGCAGCTGCTGACCCGGTACGGCGACGCCATCCCCCTGGTGTCCCCGTCCGGCTCCGGCGGCGGCCTGTCCCCCGCCGAGGCCGCCCGCATCCTGTACGGCGCCGCCGTCGTCGCCGTCGTGCTCTTCCTCCCGGGCGGCCTGCTCGGCCTGCCGCGCGTCCTGCGCCGCCGGTCACCGGGGCGCCGCCCGTCCGCTTCACCGTCACCGGATCCGTCCCCCGAGACCAGGAGCTCACATGTCCCGTAACCGCACGGCCGTCCTGGCCGCGCTGCTGGCGCTGGGGCTGGCGGCCACCGCCTGCGCCAGCGGCAAGGCCACCGGCGGCGGCCAGGCGACCGCCACCGCCGCCGGCGGCGACGGCGTCAGGACCGGCCCCGGCGTCACCGCCGACACGATCACGCTCAGCCTGCTCACCGACCTGACCGGCCCCTACGCCTCGCTGGGCAAGAGCCTCACCCAGGCGCAGCAGCTCTACTTCGAGCAGGTCAACCAGAGCGGCGGCGTCTGCGGCAGGAAGATCGAGACCATCGTCCGCGACCACGGTTACGACGCGCAGAAGGCGATGGCCGCCTACGCCGAGGTCGCGCCGAGGACGGCGGCGATCCCGCAGTTCATCGGCTCGCCGATGGTCACCGCGCTCAAGGACCGGATCACCGCGGACAAGATCCTCACCCTGCCCATGGCATGGGCCACCAGCCTGCTCGGCAGCGAGGCCATCCAGGTCACCGGCACCACCTACGACGTCGACATGATCAACGCCGTCGACTTCCTGGTGAAGGAGAAGGGCGTCAAGGCCGGGGACCGGATCGGCCACCTGTACTTCGAGGGCGACTACGGCGAGAGCGCGCTGGCCGGGTCCAAGTACGCCGCCGGCGAGCTGGGGCTCACGCTGGTCGAGCAGAAGATCAAGGCGACCGACCAGGACATGACCGCGCAGGTGGCGGCGTTCAGGAAGGCGGGCGTGCGGGCCGTGCTGGTCTCGGTCGGCCCGCGCCAGACGGCCTCGCTGGTCGGCGTGGCCCTGGCCGCCGGGATGGACGTGCCGTTCGTGGGCAGCAACTCGGCCTACAGCCCGCAGCTCCTGGCCACCCCCGCCGCGCCTGCGCTGCTCAAGGACTTCTTCTACGTGACCGCGGGCGCCCCGATCAGCGCGCCGCTGCCCGCCTACGCCAAGCTCGTCGCCGACTACCGGGCCAAGTACGCCGGCCAGCCCCTGGACAGCGGCGTGGCGGCCGGATGGACCGCGGCGATCATCGTCGGCGACGCGCTGCGCAAGGCGTGCGAGGCCAAGGACCTCAGCCGGGCGGGCATCGTCGCGGCGCACCGGTCGCAGAAGTCGTGGGAGGCCGGGCTGGGCGGCACGCCGATGGACTTCAGCGTCTTCGACCGGCCCGCCTCGCGCGCCTCCTACGTGGTCAAGCCCGACAAGCAGGCGGTGGGCGGCGCCGTCATCCTCAAGGAGGCGGCGGTGTCGGAGCTGGCCGGCAAGTACACCGTCCCGGCGGCCGGCTGACCGGTGAGCCCCACCGCTGGACGTCGCCCCGGCCGCCGGGCTCGTCGGCGAGCCCCGCCGGGCGGGGGGCGGCCAGCATGCGGCGGTAGACCGCCTCGTAGGCCGCGGCCATCGCCGCCACGCCGAAGTGCCGTTCGACGTGGGCGCGGCAGGCCCGCGGGTCGAGCCGTCCGGCAGCCTCGATCGCCGCGGGCAGCTCGGCCGCCTCCCGCAGGACGAACCCCGTCACGCCGTCCACCACGATCTCCGGCACCGCGCCCCGGCCGATGGCGACGACGGGCGTGCCGCAGGCCATGGCCTCGATCACCACCATGCCGAACGGCTCCTCCCACTGGATGGGGAAGACCATGCAGCGGGCGGCGGCCAGCAGCTCGCGCTTGCGCCCGGCGTCGGCCTCGCCCAGGTAGGTGACGCCGGGGCCGAGCCGCGGCCGTACGTGCTCGTCGAAGTAGACGTGCTCGCACGGCTCGGTGAGCTTGCCGGCCAGCACGATGCGGCG
Organism: Nonomuraea sp. NPDC005692; assembly: GCF_040631115.1. Classification (NCBI taxonomy): domain Bacteria; kingdom Bacillati; phylum Actinomycetota; class Actinomycetes; order Streptosporangiales; family Streptosporangiaceae; genus Nonomuraea; species Nonomuraea sp. NPDC005692. The sequence continues at coordinate 30,964 of NZ_JBEXYU010000016.1, forward strand.
GCCCGCCGCGCGGGCGGCGTCGATGGCCAGGTGCGTGCCCTTGCTGTGGCTGAAGCGGCCCAGCCACAGCACCCAGTCCTCCTTGTGCTCCCGGAAGGGGAAGGAGGCGGTGTCGAGCGCGTTGTGCACGGTGGCGATCCAGTTGAGGTCGGGGGCGTCGGCGCGCTGGGCGTCGGAGACGGCGATCAGGTTGACGCGCTCGCCGAGCGCCCGGTACACCTCGCCCAGCTCACCGCCGGCATCGCCGTGGCAGGTGACCACGGTCGGGGTCGCCCTGCCGAGGGCGGTGAGCGGCCCTGCCAGCGAATGGTCGTGCACGATGTCGGCGGGCAGCCCTTCCAGCGCCCGCCATGCCTGGGCGGCGTGCAGCACCTCGGGCAGCCCCTCGCCGATCCGCTCCGAGGGCGCCTCGGGGTAGGTGACCAGGAACTTGGCCGGCAGACCCGTGCTGCCCGCGCCGATCAGCGTCACCTCGTGGCCGCGGGCGGACAGGCCCGTGATCAGGTCGGCGAGCATCTGCTCGATCCCACCGTAGGCCCGCGGCGGCACCTCCTCCCACGGCGGAGCGACCATCACGATGCGCAGCGCGCCTTCCCAGTCGTCCTCGGCTTCCGTCGTCATCCCAGCACCTCCCCGTGTCGGTCCGGTCGTCACAGCGCCGGCAGGCCGTGCGCCCTGCGGGCGGGGCCGGACCGGCAGGCGCCGCTGATCGGGCAGCGAGGTTCGGTGACCAGTTCGACGCCGTCGGGCAGGCCGGACACCAGCGGCGTGCCGTCCTCGCCCCTGACGCGGATGCCGACCCTGGAGTCGCCCACCGGCATGCCTTTGATCGTCACCTCCCCGAACCCCTCGGGCAGCGCCGGGACCAGCCACAACTTCCCGTACGGCACCCACGGGTCCAGCCGCAGCAGCGTGCGCAGCAGCTGGATGGGCGCGGCGGCGGCCCACGCCTGCGGCGAGCACGACGTCGGGTACGGCACCGGCCGCCCGTACTCCTCCTTGCCGAACCCGCAGAACAGCTCCGGCAGCCGCCCCCCGAAGGCGTGCGCGGCCTCCAGCAGCCCGACGGCGATGCGCTGGGCCTCCTCGACGTGGCCGTAGCGCATCAGCCCGGCGGCGATGATCGCGCTGTCGTGCGGCCACACCGAGCCGTTGTGGTAGCTCATCGGGTTGTAGGCCCCCATGGACGAGGCCAGCGTGCGCACCCCGAACCCGGTGAACATCTCGGGCGAGAGCAGGTGGCGGGCCACCTGCCGGGCCTTGTCCTCGTCGGCGATGCCGGCCCACAGGCAGTGGCCCATGTTGGAGCCGAGGCCGTCGATGGGCCGGCCGCGCCCGTCCAGGCCCATGGCGTAGTAGCCGGGGCCGGGCAGCCAGAACCGTTCGTTGAACGCCTCCCTGATCGCCCGCGCCCGCTGCACGTAGCGCCGCTCGGCGGCCTCGTCGCCCTGCTGGCAGGCGAAGTGGGCGCGGGCGAGGTAGGCGGCGTAGACGTAGCCCTGCACCTCGGCCAGGGCGATCGGCGGGCGGGCGATGGTGCCGTCGGCGAAGTTGACGCCGTCGAAGGAGTCCTTCCAGCCCTGGTTGACCAGGCCGCGGTCGGTCTTGCGCTGGTACCAGACGAAGCCGTCGCGGCTGGCGTACTCCTCGATCCAGGCCAGGGCGGCGTCGGCGTGCGGCAGCAGCTCCTCCACCGCCTCGCGGTGCACGCCCCAGCGGCGCACCTCGCCGAGCAGCATGACGAACAGCGGGGTGGCGTCCACCGAGCCGTAGTAGGCCCGCCCGCCGTACGGCGAGGAGCCGTCCTGGACGCCGAAGCGCAGCTCGTGCATGATCTTGCCGGGCTCCTCCTCGGACAGCGCGTCGACCTTGGCGCCCTGGAGCCGGGCCAGCCTGCGCAGGGTGCCGAGGGCGAGCGTCTGGTCCAGCGGCAGCGCCATCCAGGAGGTCAGCAGCGAGTCGCGGCCGAACAGCGTCATGAACCAGGGCGCGCCGGCGGCGATCGCGGGCGGCTCGTCGGGATGGTCGCGGTCGAACAGGCGCAGGCTGCCCAGGTCCTCCCGGGAGCGGGCCAGGGCCTCGACGAGAGCGGCGTTCGTGCTCTCCAGGACGGGGGTGCTGGCGGTCCACTCGGCCAGACGGCGGGCCGGCTCGGCGTGGTGGGTGGGATGGGCGACCGGGAACCGGGCCGAGGACTCCTCGCCCTCGTGGACCGGCGTCACGAGCACGGTGACCCGCCACTCGCCGCGGGCGGGCACCACGACGTCGAAGGTGAGCAGGCCCGGCGCGGTGACGACCGGCGTGCCCGCCGGTTCGACGGCGATCCTGGCGCCGCGGGCCCGGCTGGGCGAGTAGACCTCGATGCCGCGCTCGCCGGGGTTCATCTCGACGTCCTCGGCGGGCCAGCTCCGTTCGGACTTCACCTCGAACAGGTCGGCCAGGTCGGCGCCGGCCTGCACGCACACGACGCAGCCCGCGGCCTCCTCGGACATGTTGCGCAGCGTGAGGTCCTCGCGCAGCCCGCCGCCGACGTAGCGGTCGCGCACCACGAGCAGCGTGCTCTCGGCCCATCCGGGACGCGGCCGGGCCTTGCCGAGGAAGGTGGCGTGGTACGGCTCGCCCATGATGACCTGCAGCGGCTCGACGGGATGGTCGTCCACCCGCAGCATCCAGCGGGACAGCAGGCGGGTGTCGGCGTGGTAGACGCCCTGCGCGCCGCCGGGGACGATGTCGCCGCCGCACTGGCACACGCAGAACGAGCCGCCCTCCACGAGCGTGACCGTGTCGCCCAGCGCGCCGGGTTGTCCCTCGAAGGTCCATGCGTTCACCGACGAGCCCCCAGTCCTTCCCCCGGTCCCGCGCCTGCGGGGGCAGGTCCCCGCACGTCAGGAGTGCTATCCGGAGGAAGAAGGGGGAATCCCATGGCTGTCTAGATTCTTAACACTTCGTCCCGATATTTCGGTATCTGGGGTGCTTCGGCCGGGGAGGGTGATTCCTCCCCGGCCGGGGCCTCAGGCGGCGGCCTTGGCGGTGAGCGCCACGGTCGCCTGGCGGGTGACCCCGCTGACGGTGACCGCGACCGTCACCTGTCCCGCCCGCAGGGCCGTGATCGTGCCCGTGCCCGGGTCGAGCACCGCCACGTGCCACGGCTTGGCCGTCTGGCGGGTGCCGACGTGCAGGTTGGGCGAGCCGGACCAGGTGACCGAGACCGGGTAGGCGGCCGGGACGGCCCGGTCGTCCTGCCGGATCGCCGCCGTGACCGGCGCGGGCGCGCCGACGGCGACGGTCGCGGGCGCGGTCAGCGTCAGCTCGTCCACGTGCGGCCGCACCTGCGTGCCGATCCAGTCGGGCGCGTCGGTGAACCAGTTGCGCCGTACGTGCTCGGCCTCGGCGGGCGTCACGGGGTCCACGCCCCACAGCGACCAGCCGGTGAAGCCGCCGTCCTCGGGGGCGGTGGCCGGGTTCTTGCCGGAGTTGCCGTTGATGAAGTACGGCACCGCGTCCACGCGCGAGGCGTTGAACGTGCCCACGTGCCCGCCGATGAAGGCCGCGCCCTTGCCGGTGTCGCGCTGGAAGCCGGCCAGCCAGCCCTCGACCAGCGCGGCCTCCTTCCGGTCGCCGAGCTGGCTGCCCTTGCCCGGCGTGGGGTCGCGCGGCGGCACGTGGAACAGCACGGCGACCGACCCGACGGAGGCGTCCTTCGCTGCCTTGTCGAGCTCGGAGCGGAGCATCGCGACCTGGTCGTAGCCGCCGCCGCGCAGGTTCAGGCGGGAGGTGTCCAGGGTGACGAAGCGGGTGCCCTTGTGGTCGAACGTGCCGTACGTGTCGCCGAAGACGGCCTTGAAGTTGTCGATCTTGCCGCCCATGACCTCATGGTTGCCGGGGATGTAGTGATATTTCAGCTCTCCTCCCAGCTCCTCGTCGAGGATCTTCTTCGCCAGCGCGAAGTCCTCCGGCGACGCCTCGTCCACCAGGTCGCCGTTGATCAGCAGGAAGTCGGGCTTGGCGGCCTTGATCTCCTTGAGCGTGCGGCGGGCGTTCCTGACGATGTCGCTGTCGGGGTTCCTGGCCACGAACTGGGCGTCCGACATGACCGCGAACCGCCAGGGCGCCTTGGCCACGTCCGCCTTGACCACGGGGTCGGCGACCTTGGGCGCGGCGGGCGCGGTGATCGACGGCGGCACCTTGGCCACCAGGCCGTCGATCAGGATGTCGTTGCCGTACTTGGCGTCGGCCCTGGTCTCGGCCACGTAGAAGCGCCGGAGCTTGAGCGGGTAGTTGACCCCGGCGGGCACCGGGAACTCGACGTACTGCCAGCCGGTCCACGTCAGGTACGGCCCGCGCAGGATCTGCGACTGGCCGAGCGCGTCGTAGAACTCCAGGCTGGGCCACTCCCCCTTGCCGGTGGAGTTGATCCACAGCCCGAACGCCTGCGGCTGCCCGTCCACCACGATCTGCTGCGGCGGGCTGGCGTACGCGGCCCGGGTGGCGGTCGAGGTGGTGAAGTCGTAGGACAGCTTGAGCCCGCCGCCGCTCTGGCCCGGCGCGGCCGACAGCGAGCCGGTGGCGCGGGCGGCGGCGAAGGTCCACCTGGCCGCGTCCTCGAAGTCGGCGACCGGCTTGGACTCGAAGCCGACCGTCACCGGCACGGCCGTGGTGATCTTGCCGACCTTGGCGGTGATCAGCCCGGAGCCGGTGGCCTGCCGGGCCTTGACGGTGAAGTAGCCGTGCTCGGCCGGGGTGACCTCGAACAGGTTCCGGTCGTAGTCGAGCGTGAGGTCGTCCGGCTCGATGGGCGCGGAGTTGCCGTTGCGGTCGTAGCCGACGACGCCGAAGGCGGCGCTGCCGTCGGCGCCCGCGATGCCGAGCCGGTCGGCCGTGGCGCCGAGCCGCTGCAGCGGCTGGAGCACGGTCAGGCCGATCGTGCCCTTGGCGCCGCCGCGCGCGGCGGTGACCGTGGTCTGGCCGGGCACCAGGGCGTGGAACCTGCCGTTCCTGATGACTCCGTGCACGGCCGGGTTGGCCCGCCACGACGGCGTGCCGGCCGCGGGGCCGTACGTCTCGTCGTAGCCGGCGGCGGTCAGCCGCCTGGTGAGGCCGGGGAAGACGCGGTCGGGACGGCCGCCCGCGACCGGGCCGACGCCGGGCGCCTTGGCCGGGTCGCTCGCGGTCTCCAGCCAGAAGCCCTTGAGCCTGCCGCTGCCCTCGGGCGCGTACAGCGCCAGGCCGTTGGGCACGTGGCGCTCGCCGCCGTCGGAGGGACTGTTCTCCACCTGCACCCCGGCCGAGCCGGGCTCGCGCGCCAGCAGGGTGGAGGAGCCGCCGCCGTCGAGGTTGAGCGCGTTGGCCGCGCCCAGGTCCACCATCATGGCGGCCAGCTCGTTGAGCGTGACGCCGCGGCTGTCGGCCTGGCGGCCGTCCACGGTCAGCAGGTACATCTTCCTGCCGTCGGCGGAGAAGCCCACGGCGGTGCGCGGGTGCGCGGCCGCGTCGGTGCTGTTCTGCACGACGCCGTCCTTGACCAGGACGTAGTTGCCGCCGACGGCCGCCTTGACGGTCGAGCCGTCCGAGGCCTTCGGCTGGTACTTCACGTCCACGCGGTCGCCGGCCTTCAGGGCCGACAGGGCGGCGGCGCCGGCGTCCCGGCCGAGCAGGATGGTGGTGCCGGCGGGGATGGGCCCGGTGCCGGCGGCGTTGCGCACCTCGGTGACCACGCCGTCCACCAGCACGACCTCGGTGACCGTGGCGGCGCCCTCGACGGCGCGGGCCCGGTTGTAGGAGCCCCACAGCGGCGTGAACAGGCCGACGCCGCCGTTCTGCACCATCTGGTTGAACTGGGTGAGCGCGATCGGCGCGCCGCCGGAGGGCGTGGCGGTGCCCTCGAAGTACATCTTGAGCACCCGCCCGACGCCGTCGCCGGTGACGGCGACCGCGTTGTCGTGCCCGGCGGCCGGCGACTGGACCAGCGTGCCGTCCTGCACGCCGATGCCCTGGGCGGCGCCGGAGTTGTTGATGTCGAAGAAGTCGCCGTTGACCGCCGCCACCGCACGGGAGCGCCCGGCGGGGCCGGACAGCGGCTCGGTCCTGGTCACCTCGCCGGAGAAGACGTAGTCGGCCCTGGGCCCGCCCTTGCCGCCACCGAGGTCGGCGGTCAGCGCGTCGGCACGCAGCCAGCCCAGCGCGTCGTAGGTGTCGAACGAGGTCAGCGAGAGGCCCGGCGCGACCGGCCGGGTCCTCTTGGCCGTCTCCAGGCGGGGCTGCCCGGCGGTGGCCTGGCTGATCAGCGTGGAGGGCGGCGGGTAGGAGGACGCCTTCAGCGCGTCCTCGGCGGGCGGGGCGGGGTCGGCCTGCGCGGGCGCGCTCAGGGCCACCGGCCCTAACACGAGCGCGGCGGCGGCCAGGAAACGGAGGGTCTGCACGACCGAACTCAATCGTTCGTGGATATAAGTTTCAAGACTTCGGAGTGAACTAAAAGAAAATTTCAGATCTTGTGGCGCTCCGGGCCACGCCGGACGATGGGACGCGTGGATCGACAGGCGCTCTACCGCGACCCGTACCCGCTCTACGCCCGCGCCCGCGCCGCCCCCGGGCTCACCTTCGTCGAGGAGCTGGACGCCTGGCTGGTGGCCCGGCACGACGACGTGCGCGAGGTGTTGTCCAGGCCGGACGACTTCTCCTCCCAGGGCGCCCTGCGACCCGACGTGATCCCGAGCCCGCGGGCCTTCGCCGAGCTGGCCGGGGTGCCGGGCGGCGCGCCCGTGGTGCTCAGCACCGACGGCGAGGCGCACCGGCGCTACCGCAGGCCGCTCACCCGCGGCCTGTCGCCCGCCCGGGTGGCCGCCGCCCTGCCGTTCGTCACCGCCACGGCCGCCGACCTGGTCACCGCGTTCGCCAAGGCGGGCGGGGGCGAGTGGATGTCCCGCTACGCCAGGCCGCTGCCCGCCGCCGTGATCGGCCACCTGCTGGGCCTTCCCCCGGCCGACGTGCCCACCGCGATCAGGGGCGGCTTCCGGGCCGAGGACCTGCTGTTCACCCCGATGCCCGAGGACGAGCAGATCGCCGCCGCCCGCGACGTGGCCGCGCTGCGGCGCCTGCTGGCCGCCCACGCCGCCCGTTCAGGCGGGGCCGCCGACCTGACCGGCGAGGTGGTGCGCGGCCTGGCGCCCGGCCCCGGCGAGCCGACGGCCGCCCAGCGCGACGAGATCGCCTCCAACGTCGAGAACGTCATGCTCGCCGGGCACCTCACCACGACCGCGCTGCTCGGCTCGGTCGTGCACCACCTGCTGCGCGACCGCCGCCAGTGGGAGCTGCTGTGCGCGAGCCCGGCCGAGCTGATCCCGGCCGCGATCGAGGAGGCCGCCCGGTACGAGGCGCCCGTCCAGGGCTTCCGCCGCCGCGTCACCAGGCCGCTCACCCTGGCCGGCACGCCCTTGGAAGAGGGCTCGACGGTCTTCGTCTCCTTCGCCTCGGCCGGCCGCGACGAGGCGGTGCACGAGCGGCCCGACGTCTTCGACATCACCCGGCCGCGCGCCCGCCATCTGGCGTTCGGCCACGGCGTGCACGGCTGCCCCGGCGCGTTCCTGGCCCGCGAGCAGCTCCGGGTGACGCTGGAGCTGCTGGTGGCGGAGCTGCCCGGCCTCCGGCTGGCCCGCCAGGACGTCGTGATGGCCGCCACGCTCATCCACCGCGCGCCCGAGGAGCTCCATCTGACCTGGTGAGCCGGGCCAGGGTCTCCTCGTAGGCCGGGTCGAGCCAGTAGTCGGAGTGCCAGCGCGCCTCGGGCAGCGGCTCGCCCGGCCCCGGCTGGAGCGGGTCCCAGCAGAACCGGTCGACGGTCTGCTCGCCCTCGCCCGCCGGACGTGGCCCGAACGGGTCGACCCGGCGGAAGACCGGCCCCCCGATGGGGTCGCTCAGCCGGTACAGGTTCGTCCAGCGGACGGCGTCGCGCATCGCCGACAGGCCGGGGGTGCCGAAGTAGGCGGGGAAGAAGGCGGCGTACAGGCGGCGCAGCGGCGAGCCGTGGGTGAGCAGCCGGACCCGGGACCGCAGCTCGGGCCGTACCTGCAGGACGAGCGCGGCGGTGAGCACGCTGCCCTGGCTGTGCCCGGACAGCACCACCTCGTCGTCGGCGGTCCTGGTCAGGGTCTTGACCCGGGCGAGCAGCTCGGGGATCACCCGCTCGGTGTAGCAGGGCGGCGCCAGCGGGTGGATGGCCCTGGGCCAGAAGGTCGAGACGTCCCACAGGATGCCGACCGTACGCCGCAGCCGCGTGTCGCTGTACGTCCGGCGGCCCAGCAGGACCAGGCCCACGACGATCGCCGTCATGGCCCAGCTCCCGATCGAGGCCAGCAGGCCGGCCAGGCCGCCCACCGGGGCGAACAGGTGGAACCGGTAGATCACGGTCACCGCGCCGGAACCGGCCACGCCGATGCCGGTGAGCACGGCCAGCACGAGCCCGGCGCGGTCGGTGAGCGAGGCCAGCGCCCACTTGCCGGCCACGTCCCGGTCGTAGGCGCCGTAGTAGGGGGTCAGCTTCGGGGTGAGCGCGGCGGCGGCCGACCCGCGGACCAGCCACAGCTCGACCGCCACGGCGACGAACCCGATCACCAGCAGCGGCACGAGCGCGGCCGTCCACCAGACCGGGTCGTCGAGGTAGAGCCTGCGGTCGACCGGTCCGGGCTCGGCGACCGAGGCGGGCACGCCGAAGAACGTGGCCGTCCAGAACAGCAGGCCGAGGGCGAGCACGTTGGCGCTGCCGGCCGCCACCATCAGCGTGAACCAGGCCGCCATGCCGCACATCGCCCGCCGCTCGATCGGGTCGCCGGTCTCGGCCGGCCGGTCCATGCGGGCCAGGACGAACGTCGCCACCAGGATGAACAGCCCCAGCCCGACCGTCAGCGCGAACTGGAACGCTCCAACGCCGATGCCGGGCAGCTGCCGCCCCGGCAGCGCGGGCGACATCCCGGCCAGGGCGGCGGCGATCGTGGCGACGAAGGCCAGCGGCCCGGCCACCCGCAGCGCCCGGCACGCGCCGGTGAGCCACGGCGGGACCGCCTCGCCCGGCGCCAGCCGCCTGGCGATGCCGGGCAGCGCCGCCAGCACGGCGGCGGCGACCTGGACGGCGGCGTTGGCCGCCGTCAGCGCCAGCCCCCGCGGGTCGCCCACGAACGGCGCCGACACCGCCAGGCCGATCGACCCCAGCGCGAAGGCGACGTGCACGGCCCGCAACCGCCACACGGGCGCGCCGCCGTGCCACAACCGCGGCCGGGCCAGCAACGGCCCGGGACGCGAGCCGCCGTCGGGCGGGAAGCCGGTCTGCTCGTCGCGCTCCCAGGTGCGCCGCGCCAGCCACCACAGCAGCACGACCACCGCGAACGGCGCCAGCGCGGCGACGGCCAGCCGCCGCGACGGCTCGGCGCCCCACAACTCGCTCATCCAGTGGACCCAGGCGGGCGCGCTCTCGCGGGCGCAGGCCCGGCCGGCCGCGGTGCACTGCCAGCCGATGAGGTCGACGCTCGCCCGGGTGACCGCGCCCACGAGGGTGCCGGTGAGCAGCAGCGCGAACAGCCGCTGCGCCGCCTCGGCCACGTGCCGCAGGCGGGCGCCGCCCACGGGCCTGGGGAGCATGAAGTAGGACAGGTTGGCCAGGGAGAAGGGCAGCAGGAGCAGCCAGAGGGCGATGGTCCTGCCGCCCGAGGTGAGGCCGCCCCAGGCGTAGGCCTCGCGGTGGCGGATGCCGGGCAGGTCGTCCTGCTCGCCGTCGGGGCGGCCGCCGGGCCACCAGCGGCGATAGAAGCCGGTGGTGGCGTCGCCGGCGATCTGGCGGGGGTGGGGATGGTTGAGGATGCTCGCCGGCGGGGTGCCGGAGACGCCGTGCACACGTAGTTCGGTCATGCCTCCGCAGGTGGGGTCCAGGAATCCGTCCATGAGCTCAGGATCACGCAAAGTCACCGATCACGCAAAGTAATGACACGGTCACGACAACGTGAGCTGGTCCCGGAAGCTGTGCGCCGCCCGGCGCGGCGGCCTCGCATGGGCCGCCGCCGGGCGGGCACCATGATCTACGTGACCGCGATCGGCGACGGCGAGGCGCGGGCCCACTGGATCGACAGGGAGACGGTCGTCTGGACGGTGGATCCGTCGCTGACGCACGCGTTGGCCTGCGCCCCGGCCGGCGGCATCGCCTGCCACGACGGCCGGCTGACCGGCCATGCCGTGACCGTCCCGCTCACGCCGGGCGCGCTGGACGACGTCCGGCGGCGGGCGTGGCCGCACCTGACCGGCGGCACCGCGCTCAAGCTGCGCCCCGAGGACGCCGGGCTGGTGAAGGAGGCGCTGCGCGGCCAGGTGGTGGCCGTGGCCCACGACGGTTCGGGCGCGGTGGCGGCGGCGACCGGCGTGCAGATCCCGGGCGTGCTCGACGACGTCTACGCCGGGGCCGTCCGCGCCGGGCTCGGGCCGTCGGGACGGCTGCTGCCCCGCCTGGCCCTCTGGGCGCCCACCGCGCGACGGGTGGAGCTGGCGCTCGGCGGCCGCCGGCACGCGATGCGGCTGGACGAGGAGACCGGCGTGTGGTCGATCCGCGGCCTGCCCACCTGGTACGGCAAGGACTACACCTACCGCGTCACCGTCTACTCCCCCGCCGCGGGCCGCGTCGTCACGAGCGAGGTCACCGACCCCTACAGCCTGGCCACCGCGCCCGACGGGGTGCGCAGCAGGCTGGTGAGCCTGGACGACCCAGCGCTCAAGCCGCCCGGCTGGGACCGCCTGGCCAAGCCCGCCCCGGTCCCGCTGGACCGGGCGGTCATCTACGAGCTGCACGTACGCGACTTCTCCGCCTCCGACGCCACCGTGCCCGAGGAGCTGCGCGGCACGTACGCGGCCTTCCGCCACGACGGCGACGGCATGCGCGAGCTGCGCGCGCTGGCCGCGGACGGGCTCACCCACGTGCACCTGCTGCCGGTGTTCGACCTGGCCACGGTCCCCGAGCGCCGGTCGGACCGGACCGAGCCCGACTGCGACCTCGCCGCCCTGCCACCCGACTCCGAACGGCAGCAGGAGATCGTGGCGCTCACCGCGGACCGCGACTCCTTCAACTGGGGCTACGACCCGCTGCACTACACCGTCCCCGAGGGCTCGTACGCGACCGACCCCGACGAGCGGATCCGCGAGTTCCGCGCCATGGTCGCCGCGCTGAACGAGGCCGGGCTGCGCGTGGTCATGGACGTGGTCTACAACCACACCCACTCGGCGGACGTGCTGGACCCGATCGTGCCCGGCTACTACCACCGCCTGCTGGAGGACGGCTCCCTGGCCACCTCCACCTGCTGCGCCAACACCGCGCCCGAGCACGCCATGATGGGCCGGCTCGTGGTCGACTCGGTGCGCACCTGGGCCAGGCAGTACAAGGTGGACGGCTTCCGCTTCGACCTCATGGGCCACCACCCGAAGGCCAACATCCTGGCCGTGCGCGCCGCGCTCGACGCGCTCACCCCCGAGCGCGACGGCGTGGACGGCCGCTCGATCATCCTGTACGGCGAGGGCTGGAGCTTCGGCGAGGTGGCCGGCGACGCCAGGTTCGAGCAGGCCACGCAGGCCAACATGGCCGGCACCGGCATCGGCACGTTCGACGACCGGCTGCGGGACGCGGTGCGCGGCGGCGGCCCGTTCGACGCCGACCCGCGGGTGCAGGGCTTCGGCTCCGGCCTGGCCGGCGCGCCCAACGGCGCGCCCGCCAACGGCTCGGAGGAGCAGCAGCGCGAGCGCCTGCGCCACTGCACCGAGCTGGTCATGCTGGGCCTGGCCGGCGGCCTGCGCGACTACGTGCTGCCCTCGGGCCGCGCGGGCTCGGAGGTGGGCCACAACGGCGCCGCCGCCGGTTACGCCGCCCGGCCGGACGACGTCGTGACGTACGTGGACGCGCACGACAACGAGACGCTGTTCGACGCGCTGGCCTACAAGCTGCCCGCGGGCACGCCGATGGCCGACCGGGTGCGCATGCAGGTGTTGTCGCTGGCCACCGTGCTGCTGGGGCAGGGGGCGGCGTTCGTGCACGCGGGCAGCGAGCGGCTGCGCTCGAAGTCGCTCGACCGCAACTCCTACGACTCCGGCGACTGGTTCAACCGGCTGCTGTGGGACTGCTCGGCGGGCAACGGGTTCGGCGCGGGCCTGCCGCCGAGGGCGGACAACGAGGCCGCCTGGCCGTACGCCCGGCCGTTGCTGGCGGACCCGGCGCTGCGTCCGGGCTGCGCGGCGATCGGGGCGGCGCGGGCGGCGTTCGGGGAGCTGCTGCGGATCAGGGCCTCGACCCCGGCGTTCGCGCTGGGCACGGCCGAGGAGGTGCGGCGGCGGCTGTCGTTCCCGGCCGGCGGCGAGGGCGTGATCGTGATGCGGGTGGACACCGCGGGGCTGGACCCGCGCTGGGACGCGGTGGTCGTGGTGCTCAACCCCACCCCGTCGCCCTGTACGCGGGCGCCTGGGGTGCCGCAGGGCCGCCGGGTGGCGCTGCACCCGGTGCAGGCGGCGTCGGCGGACGAGGTGGTCAGGCGGTCGTCCTACGACCCGGCGGCCGGCACGCTGACGGTTCCGGCCCGCACGGCCGCTGTTTTCGTCATAAATGCCGAAAATTCCTCATAAATTAAATTCTTTGGTGTCATAACCATGAATAGCGGTTGAGGAATGATCGCATCGCCTGAGGGAACCATTCCTGTGGAAGATGCCCGATCACTGGCTTTGACGCGCCCGACAGCGCAAACTGGCTGGACGGCGATCGCGTGGAGCATGGAGCACCCCGTGGACAATCACCTTGATCACATGCCGGTCCTGTCCCGCGGCAGGCATCGCAACCCGAAACGCGGCGCCTGTTTCATGGAGCTGGCGTCCTACCTGGCCGGCGAGCGGTGGAGCGACCACCCGGCCTGCACCCATCCGCTGCTGGCCGCGCTCGCCCGCCTGGTCAACGACAACACCGGCGACGAGAGCCGCGCCCAGTTGGTCGGGCTCGTGCCGTCCATCATCGGGCTGGCCGGCGACGACCTGCGGATCGACGCGCACATCGCGCTGCGCTGCGCGACCACGGCCCTGCCGGTCGCCGCCGCCGAGCGCCAGCTCGCGCTCGCGGTGTCGGTGCTGGCGGCCGAGGAGATGCTGGCCAGGCTCGACGGCGCGCCGTCCGGCCGGCTCAGCGAGCTGAGCCGCAGCGCGATGGAGCAGGTGCCGCACGCGGCCGAGCAGGCCAGGCGCTTCAGCCGGGCCGCCAAGATCACCGAGAAGGGCTTCCGCCGGTACGCGGCGCCCAACGCGGTGCAGCTCGCCGTGGTCGGCATCGTCCAGGCGTGCATCAAGGACCCCGACGCGCTGCTGCGCAGGCTGCTGGAGGACGCGATCGCCGACTGCGACGCGCTCGTCAACGGCCCGGCGGCCGCCCGGTCCGGTTCCGCTCAGCCCGATCCGGCCGAGCCGGCTCCCGTCAGCCCGGCGCACGCCTGACCTCGTCCGCGTCCCTCCGGCTCCCGCGCGCCGCGGGTGCCGGGGGGACGTTCGTGTTCCCGTCCCCGGGCATGTGATCGCGCGTGCACGGCCGGTGACGCAGCAGGAAAACCGCAGATCAGGCAAGCCTCTCCTTCGTTGCGGATCATGCCGGAAGGGCCTAGATTCCCTGACGAACTGCCACTAAGGGGAGGATTGTCATGACCATTGAGCTTGCCCGGCCCTACTCTCCTGAGAAGCACCACAGCCACCGTGACGTCACCGGTGGCTGGTTGCGTCCGGCGGTGTTCGGGGCGATGGACGGGCTGGTCTCCAACGTGGCGCTCATCGCCGGCGTCGTGGGCGCCGCGGGCGCCGGACGCGGCGCGGTGCTCGCCGGGTTCGCGGGCCTGGTCGCCGGGGCGTGCTCGATGGCGGCGGGCGAGTACACGTCGGTGCGGTCCCAGACCGAGCTGATGCGGGCCGAGATCGCCGTGGAGCGGCGCGAGCTGGCCCGCAACCCCGACGGCGAGCGGGCCGAGCTGGCCGCCCTGTACCGGTCGCGCGGCCTGGACGCCGACCTCGCCCACCGGGTCGCCGAGGGGCTGTCGGCCGATCCGGAGCAGGCGTTGCGCGTGCACGTGCGGGAGGAACTGGGCGTCGACCCCGACGACCTGCCCTCGCCCTACCTGGCGGCGGGCTCGTCGTTCCTCGCCTTCGCCGCCGGGGCGCTGGTGCCGCTGGCGCCGTTCCTGTTCGGGGCGTCGGGGCTGTTCCTGGCGCTTGCGCTGAGCATGGTGGCGCTGTTCGGGTTCGGCGCGGCGGTGGCCGTGATGACCGCGCGGCCGTGGTGGCTGGGCGGCCTGCGCCAGCTCGGGCTGGGCGCGGGCGCCGCCGCCGTCACCTTCGGCCTCGGACACCTGCTCGGCGTCGCCGTCTCCTGACGCCGGCGCGCCCCGCTCATCGCCGGGCCGTCGAGGAGCCGTTCAAGGGCGGCCGGTGACGGCCAGGCTGACGCCGAGGGCGATGAGCCCGGCGCCGGTCAGCCCGTGCACGGCTCTGCGCACGCCCGACCTGGCCACCACCCGGCGCAGCGTGCCCACCACGTTCGCCACCAGGAGGAACCAGACCATCGTCCCGGCCAGCGCGGCCGCCGCCAGCAGCAGCGTCTCGCCCAACGCGGCGTCCTCGTCCACGAACTGCGGCACCAGGACCATGAAGAACAGCGCGGTCTTGGGGTTGAGCGTGTTGGTCAGCAGCCCTTCGGCGAAGGCCGCCCACGGGCCGCGGTCCGGGCGGCCCGGCAGGCCGAGGTCGAGCGGGCCGCCCTTGCGCAGGGCCGCGCGCAGCGCCCTGGCCCCCAGGTACAGCAGGTAGGCGGCGCCGGCCACCTTGATCACGGTGAAGGCCGTGGCCGAGGCCGCCAGCAGCGCGGCCACGCCGGTGGCGGCGGCCACCACCCAGGCGGCCACACCCACGGCGATCCCGGCCGCCGCCGCCATGCCGGGCCCGCGGCCGGACAGCGCCGAGCGGCGGACCACGATCGCGAAGGCGGGGCCGGGCGACATCGCCCCGACCATCACCAGAACGCCGAAGGTCACGTGATACGTCAGGGGGAGCGTCACGGCGTCCACCTTACGAGGACGCGGCCCTCGGGGATCAAGGTGGACAGCTCCCACGTCCAGCTCGGCACCGTGATCATTTCGGCCGGATGGTCGAGCGGGACGGGCGTGTCCACCAGGACGGAGTGAGGCGTGAGCGGCAACCCGCCGCCGGGGACGACGACGCTCCCCAGCGGGGTGCGCAGGCTGGGGCCGTCGGGCTCGTCCAGGTCGCTGGACACCCAGGTGGGCTCACCGGCGAAGAACGTGCACACCAGCGCCCCCGCCGGCGCCGCGCCGGAGTGGCGCAGGGCGCCGGCGGGCAGCCAGGCGTGCTCCCCCGGCAGGTACGCCACCCCCGACACCCGCAGCTCGCCCTCCAGCAGCACGAACTCCTCCCCCGCCAGGTAGTGGCCGCGGCCCGGACGGCTCCACCGGGGCGGGAAGCGGACCAGCGACGTGCCGCCGCCCAGCGGGGTGACCCGCACCGGCAGGTTGGAGCCGGGCAGCAGCGCCTCGTGACCGGGCAGCCCCGCGTCGAGCAGATCGATGAGCACGTCAGATGATGTGCCCCCGTTACTTCCCGCGACGCCACTTCTTGAAGATGGTCCGGATCGTCAGCACCAGGGCGAGGCCGACGATCTGGCCGCCGAGCACGATCCGGTTGACGTCGACGGCCGGACGCCACTGCACGTCGCCGTCCTTGATCACGAACACCCCGGCGGGGGTGGCGCTGTAGCCGAAGCCGCCACCGCCGCCGCTGCCGATCTCCTCGCCCTTCTCGTCCCGGCCCTGCCCCTGACCGGCCCCGCCGCCCTGGGCGACCCGGGCGACGGGGATGACCAGGACGTCGCCGTGGTGGATCGGCTCACCGAACACGCGCCTGACGGTGACGGCGTCCTTCGACTGCTCCAACAGCTCCTTGATGTCCATGGGCCCATCGTTCACCCGGATCGGCCGCTAGTCGAACGTGGTGGAGATCTCGTGCCAGCCGCCCGGCGGGATCTTCTCCGCCGGCTCCGGCCCCCAGGTGCCCTTCTCGTACGGCAGCGGCTGGTCAGGCAGGTCGAGCAGCCGGCCCACGATCCGCCACGACTCCTCCACCAGGTCGAACCGGGCGAACCGCCGCGGGTCGCCGCTGACGGCGTCGGTCAGGATGCGCTCGTAGGCGGCCTCCATCGGCCCGAGCACCTTGGTGAAGTCGACGCTCACCGGCACCGGGATCGTCCGCTGCCGGCCCGGCTCCTTGGCCAGCACGTCGAAGGTCACCCCGGCGTCGGGCTGCAGCCGGAACCTGATGAGGTTGGGCCCCGGCGGCACGTCGCCGCCGCGGAACATCGTCACCGGCGGTTTGCGCAGCTCGGCCACGATCTCCAGGTCGGTGGTGGGCAGCGCCTTGCCCGAACGGATGCACCAGGGCACGCCCGCCCACCGCCAGCTGTCGATGTAGAGCCGCATGGCGACGAACGTCTCGGTGGTGGAGCCGGGCCGGACGCCGGGGGTGTCGAGGTAGCCGTCGTACTGGCCGCGCACGACGTGGGCCGGGTCGATCGCCTGGACGGCGCGCAGCACCCGCCACTTCTCGTCGAGCTGGGCGCGGGCGTCCATGGACGGCGGCGCGTCCATCGCCAGGATGGCCAGCAGTTGCAGCAGGTGGTTCTGGACCACGTCGCGGACCGTGCCGTTGGCGTCGTAGAAGCCGCCGCGGTCGGCGACGTCGAAGTCCTCGGCCATGGTGATCTGCACGCTGCGCACGTAGTTCCGGTTCCACAGGGGTTCGAGCAGCATGTTGGCGAACCGGAACACCATGAGGTCCTCGACCGGCTCCTTGCCCAGGAAGTGGTCGACCCGCCGCAGGTGGTCCTCGTCGAAGTACTTCAGCAGCTCGTCGTTGAGCCGCCGCGCGGAGTCGAGGTCGTGCCCGAACGGCTTCTCCACCACCAGCCTGGCCTCGTGGTTGAGCCCGGCGCCGGCCAGGCCCTCGGCGACGACGGAGAACAGCGCGGGCGGCACCGCCAGGTAGTGGACGAGGAACCCCTTGCCCTCGACCTCCTGCCGCAGCCTCGCGAACGTCTCGGGGTCGCGGTAGTCGCCCGCCACCAGCCGCAGGTTGCCGGCCAGCTTCTCGAACGCCGCGTCCTGGACGCCGCCGCACGCCTCGCGGGCGTGCTCGCGCAGCGCGTCGAGGTCCATGTCGGTCTTGGCGACGCCGATGATCGGCAGGTCGAGCCTGCCGTCGGCGGTCAGGTGGTAGAGCGCGGGGAGCAGCATCTTGCGCGCGAGGTCGCCCGTGACGCCGAACAGGACCAGCGCGCCCGCCCGCCCCATCTCTAGGCCCGCCTTCCGCGCAGCTCGCGGTATCTGCGCACGAGTTGTTCGGTCGAGGAGTCGGGGAAGGTCTGCGGCGGCTCGTCGGAGGTGAGCGCGGGCGCCACGTCGAGCGCCATCTTCTTGCCCAGCTCGACGCCCCACTGGTCGAAGGAGTCGACGCCCCAGATCGTGCCCTCGACGAACACGATGTGCTCGTAGAGCGCGACGAGCTGGCCCAGCGTGGACGGCGTGAGCTTGGTCGCCAGGATCGTCGAGGTGGGCCGGTTGCCCGGCATCACCTTGTGCGGCACGATCTCCGGCGGCGTGCCCTCGCCCGCGATCTCCTCGGCGGTCTTGCCGAAGGCCAGCGCGCTGGTCTGGGCGAGCAGGTTGGCGGTGAGCTGGTCGTGCATGCCCTCGCGGTCCTCGAACGGCTCGGCGAAGCCGATGAAGTCGGCCGGGACGAGCCGGGTGCCCTGGTGCAGGAGCTGGTAGAAGGCGTGCTGGCCGTTGGTGCCGGGCTCGCCCCAGAAGATCTCGCCGGTCGGGACGGTCACCGGGCTGCCGTCGGCGCGCACCGACTTGCCGTTGGACTCCATGGTGAGCTGCTGGAGGTAGGCCGGGAAGCGGTGCAGCCGCTGGCTGTAGGGCAGCACGGCGCGGGTCTCGGCGCCGAAGAAGTCGGTGTACCAGATGCCGAGCAGGGCCATCAGGACCGGCATGTTGGCATTGAAGGGCGCGGTGCGGAAGTGCTGGTCCATGCTGTGGAAACCGGACAACATCTCGCGGAACCGGTCCGGCCCGACGGCGACCATCAGCGACAGGCCGATCGCGCCGTCGAAGGAGTAGCGGCCGCCCACCCAGTCCCAGAAGCCGAACATGTTGTCGGTGTCGATGCCGAACTCGGCGACCTTCTCGGCGTTGGTGGAGACGGCCACGAAGTGCTTGGAGACCGCGTCCTCGCCCAGCGCGTCGACCAGCCAGGACCGGGCGACCCTGGCGTTGGTCAGCGTCTCCAGGGTGGTGAAGGTCTTGGAGGCGACCACGAACAGCGTGCCGGCCGGGTCGAGGTCGCGCAGGTTGCCCAGGATGTCGGCGGGGTCGATGTTGGAGACGAACCTGGCCTCGACGCCGGCGTCCACGTAGTCGCGCAGCGCCTCGTAGGCCATGGCCGGGCCGAGGTCGGAGCCGCCGATGCCGATGTTGACCACGGTCGTGATCGGCCGGCCGGTGGCGCCCTTCCACTCCTTGGACCTGACGCGGTCGGCGAAGGCGCTCATCTTGTCCAGCACCGCGTGCACGTCTGCCACGACGTCCTGGCCGTCCACGACCAGCTTGGCGTTCTCCCGCATGCGCAGCGCGACGTGCAGGACGGCGCGGTCCTCGCTCACGTTGATGTGCTCGCCGCCGAACATCGCGGCGATGCGCTCGCGCAGGCCCGCCCGCTCGGCCAGGGCCACCAGCAGGTCGATCGTCTCCTGGGTGGCGCGGTGCTTGGCGTAGTCGAGGTAGAGGTCCCCGGCGCTCACCGTCATCCGCCCGGCCCTGCCCGGGTCCTCCGCGAACAGCTCACGAAGCTGCTTTCCCGCCAGCTCCTCGTGATGCTTGCCCAGAGCCGCCCACTCCTGGCTCTGGCTGATGTCGCCGTTCACCGCTTCCTCCTCATACGTCGTCAAACCTGATCACATCGTCCCGTACTCGCGGGAGATCCGCTGAGCCGGGCTCCCGTCAGGGAACCCCGTACCCCACGGGGAAGATTCCGCGCATGGCGCCGGGCACTCTTTGCGTTCAGTGGGACTCCCGGCCGGGCGCGTCGCCGGAGGAGCCCGTCAGGAAGTCGAGGTCGGCGCCGAGGTGCGCCTGGGTGACGTGGTCGACGTACAGGCGCTCCCAGCCGCGGGCCGGGCGGGCGTGGCCGGTCATGACCGGCTCCCTGGCGGCCAGCTCGGCGTCGGGGACGTCGACGTCGAGCCTCCTGGCGGCCACGTCGAGCACGATCGGGTCGCCGGTGCGCACCCGCGACAGCGGGCCGCCGGCCGCCGCCTCGGGCGAGGCGTGCAGGACGACCGTGCCGTACGCGGTGCCGCTCATCCGGGCGTCGCTGACCCGCACCATGTCGCGCACGCCCCTGGCCAGCAGCTTGCGCGGCAGCGGCAGGTTGCCGACCTCCGGCATGCCCGGGTAGCCCTTGGGGCCGCAGCCGCGCAGCACCAGCACCGAGGTCTCGTCGACGTCGAGGCCGGGCGAGTCGAGCCGGGCGCGGGCGTCCTCGACGCCGTCGAAGACGATCGCCCGGCCGCGGTGGCGCAGCAGCTCCGGCGAGGCGGCCGCGGGCTTGATCACGGCGCCGTCGGGCGCGAGGTTGCCGCGCAGCACGGCGATGCCCGCGTCGGGCAGCAGCGGGTCGCCGCGCCGCCGGATCACGGTGTCGTCCCAGATCTCGGCGCCGGCCAGGTGCTCGACCAGCGGCCTGCCGGTGACGGTGATCGCCGCGGGGTCGAGCAGGTCCTCGACCTCCCGCAGCACGGCGGCCAGGCCGCCCGCCCTGAACAGGTCGTCCATCAGGTGGCGTCCGGCGGGCTGGAGGTCGGCCAGCAGCGGCACGCCCGAGCCGGCGCGGTCGAAGTCGTCGAGGCTCAGCTCGACGCCGAGCCGCCCGGCGACGGCCAGCAGGTGCACGACCGCGTTGGTCGAGCCGCCGATCGCGGCCAGCGTCACGATGGCGTTCAGGAAGGAGGCCCGGGTCATGACGTGGCTGGGGCGGCGGCCCGCGCGTACCAGCTCGACGGCCAGCCGGCCGCTGTCGTGGGCGCGTTCCAGCAGGCGGCTGTCGGGGGCGGGGGTGCCCGCCGTGCCGGGCAGCGTCATGCCGAGCGCCTCGGCCAGGCAGGCCATGGTGGAGGCGGTGCCCATCGTGTTGCAGTGGCCGCGGCTGCGGATCATGGACGACTCCGAGGCGAGGAACGCCTCGCGGGAGAGCGTGCCGGCCCGCACCTCCTCGCTGAGCCGCCACACGTCGGTGCCGCAGCCGAGCGGCACGCCGCGGAAGTGCCCGGTCAGCATGGGCCCGCCGGGCACGACGAGCGCCGGCAGGTCGACCGAGGCCGCGGCCATGAGCAGCGCGGGAACGGTCTTGTCGCAGCCGCCGAGCAGCACCACGCCGTCGATCGGGTTGGCCCGCAGCAGCTCCTCGGCGGCCATCGCGGCCAGGTTGCGCCAGAGCATGGCGGTCGGGCGCACGTTCGTCTCGCCCAGCGACAGGACGGGCAGGTCGAGCGGCACGCCTCCGGCCTCCCACACGCCGTTCATGACGCTGCGGGCGACCTCGTCGAGGTGGGAGTTGCACGGCGCGAGGTCGGAGGCGCTGTTGGCGATCGCGATGTGCGGCCGCTCGCCCTCGAACGCCTCGCGCGGCAGGCCGCGGCGCATCCAGGCCCGGTGGATGTAGGAGTTCCTGTCGTCACCGGAGTACCAGTGGGAACTGCGCAGCGCCATGTGACGGCACATTATCGGCAGCCCGGGGATTCAGCACCGCCTGCAGAGGAATGGGCAAGGGCATGGACCACATAGACGCGTACTGGCGGGCGGCCAACTACCTGTCCGTCGGGCAGATCTACCTGCTGGACAACCCGCTGCTCACCGAGCCGCTGCGCCCCGAGCACATCAAGCCGCGCCTGCTCGGCCACTGGGGCACCACCCCGGGGCTGAACTTCTGCTTCGCCCACCTCAACCGGGTGATCTCCGAGCGCGACCAGGACATGATCTACATCGCCGGTCCCGGGCACGGCGGGCCCGCCGCCGTCGCGCACGCCTGGCTGGAGGGCTCCTACACCGAGCGCTATCCGGACGTCTCCCAGGACGTCGAGGGCATGCGGCGGCTGTTCCGGCAGTTCTCATTCCCCGGCGGCATCCCCAGCCACGTCGCACCCGAGACCCCCGGCTCCATCCACGAGGGCGGCGAGCTGGGCTACTCCCTGGCCCACGCCTACGGCGCCGCGTTCGACAACCCCGGCCTGGTGGTGGCCTGCGTCATCGGCGACGGCGAGGCCGAGACCGGCCCGCTGGCCGCCAGCTGGCACTCCAACAAGTTCCTCGACCCCCGGCGCGACGGCGTCGTGCTCCCCATCCTGCACCTGAACGGCTACAAGATCGCCAACCCCACCGTGCTCGCCCGCATCCCCGAGCAGGACCTGTTCAAGCTCATGGAGGGGTACGGCTACCGCCCCCATCTGGTCGGCCCCTCGCACGAGGAGATGGCCGCCACCCTCGACACCGTCTTCGACGAGCTGGCCGAGTACAAGGACGGCCAGGACCGGCGGCTGCCGATGATCGTCCTGCGCACCCCGAAGGGCTGGACCGGCCCGCGCGAGGTGGACGGCAAGCCGGTCGAGGGCACCTGGCGGGCCCACCAGGTGCCGCTGGCCGCGGTCCGGGACAACCCGGCGCACCTGGCGATGCTGGAGGAGTGGATGCGCTCGTACCGGCCGCAGGAGCTGTTCGGCTCCGACGGCAGGCCGGTCGAGGAGGTGCTGGCGACGGTGCCGCGGGGGCCGCTGCGGATGAGCGCCAACCCGCACACCAACGGCGGCGAGCTGCTGCAGCCGCTGCGGCTGCCGGACTTCCGCCGGCACGCGGTCGAGGTCAAGTCCCCGGCCGCGCAGCTGACCGAGCCGACGCGGGTGCTCGGCGGGTTCCTGCGCGACGTGATCGCCGGCAACCCGCGCAACTTCCGGCTGATGGGCCCCGACGAGACCGCCTCCAACCGGCTGCAGGACGTGTTCGAGGTCACCGACCGGGCGTGGGAGGCCGAGCTGCTGCCCACGGACGAGAACCTGGGGCCGGGCGGCCGGGTGATGGAGGTGCTGAGCGAGCACCTGTGCCAGGGCTGGCTGGAGGGTTATCTGCTGACCGGCCGGCACGGCCTGTTCAACTGTTACGAGGCGTTCATCCACATCGTGGACGCCATGTTCAACCAGCACGCCAAGTGGCTGGAGTCGTCGCAGAAGATCCCGTGGCGGCGGCCGGTGGCGTCGCTGACGTACCTGCTGTCGTCGCACGTGTGGCGGCAGGACCACAACGGCTTCAGCCACCAGGACCCCGGCTTCCTGGACGTGGTCGTCAACAAGAAGGCGTCGGTGGTGCGGGTCTACCTGCCGCCGGACGCCAACACCCTGCTGTCGGTGGCCGACCACTGCCTGCGCTCGCGCGACTACGTCAACGTGATCGTGGCGGGCAAGCAGCCGGTGCTGGACCTGTTCACGATGGAGGAGGCGATCGCGCACAACACGCGCGGCCTGGGCATCCTGCCGTGGGCCTCCACCGACCAGGGCAGCGAGCCGGACGTGGTGCTGGCCTGCGCGGGCGACGTGCCGACCCAGGAGACGCTGGCCGCCGCGGCGCTGCTGCGCGAGCACCTGCCGGAGCTGAAGGTGCGGGTCGTCAACGTGGTGGACCTGATGCGGCTGCAGCCGCGGTCGGAGCATCCGCACGGCATGCCGGACGCCGAGTTCGACACGCTGTTCACCGTGGACCGGCCGATCATCTTCAACTTCCACGGCTACCCCTCGCTCATCCACCAGCTCGCCTACCGCCGCACCGGGCACGCCAACATGCACGTGCGCGGTTACAAGGAGGAGGGCACCACGACCACGCCGTTCGACATGGCCATGCTCAACGACATCGACCGCTACCACCTGGTCATCGACGTCATCGACCGGGTGCCGGGGCTCGGTTCCAAGGCCGCGCACCTGCGCCAGCGGATGAGCGACGCGCGGCTGCGGGCCCGCGCGTACACCAGGGAGCACGGCGAGGACCCGGCGGAGATCAGGTCGTGGACATGGCCGGCCGAATACTCGTCCTGAACACC
The DNA here is from genome assembly GCF_040631115.1 of Nonomuraea sp. NPDC005692. Classification (NCBI taxonomy): domain Bacteria; kingdom Bacillati; phylum Actinomycetota; class Actinomycetes; order Streptosporangiales; family Streptosporangiaceae; genus Nonomuraea; species Nonomuraea sp. NPDC005692. The sequence continues at coordinate 54,208 of NZ_JBEXYU010000016.1, forward strand.
GGCTCCTCCTCCATCAAGTACGAGCTGGTGGACGTGCGCACCCGGGAGCGGCCGGCGCGCGGCCTGGTGGAACGCATCGGCGAGGAGCGCGGACGGCTGACGCACCACGCGGACGGCGGCCCGCCGTACGTGCGGGAGGAGCGTTTCCCCGGGCACGCCGAGGGGCTGGCGGCGATGCTGGAGGCGTTCGCGCGGGCCGGGCCCGAGCTGGCGCCGGTCGCGGTCGGGCACCGGGTCGTGCACGGCGGCACCCGCTTCACCGGCCCGGCGCTCGTCGACGACGAGGTGATCGCCGCGATCGAGGAGCTGGCGCCGCTCGCGCCGCTGCACAACCCGGTGAACCTGGCGGGGATCCGGGTGGCGCGGGCGGCGTTCCCCGGGGTGCCGCAGGTGGCGGTGTTCGACACGGCGTTCCAGCTCACGCTGCCGCCGCAGGCGTACACGTACGCGGTGCCGCGGGCCTGGCGGGAGCTCGGCGTGCGGCGCTACGGCTTCCACGGCACCTCCTGCGCCTACGTCTCCCGCCGCGCCGCCGCCCTGCTCGGCCGCGACCTGGCCGGCCTCGACCTGGTCGTGCTGCACCTGGGCAACGGCGCCAGCGCGACGGCGATGTCCGGCGGGCGCAGCGTGGACACCTCCATGGGGCTGACCCCGCTGGAGGGGCTGGTGATGGGCACCCGTTCCGGCGACGTGGACCCCGCGATCGCCGGCTACCTGGCGCGGGTGCGCGGCATGGGCGGCGAGGAGGTGGAGCGCGCGCTCAGCCACGAGGGCGGCCTGCGCGCCCTGGCCGGGACGCTCGACATGCGCGAGGTGCGGGCACGCGGCGACGAGGAGGCCCGGCTGGCCCTGGAGGTCTACACCCGGCGCATCCGCAAGTACGTCGGCGCGTACTACGCCCTGCTCGGCCGCCTGGACGCGATCGTGTTCACCGGCGGCGTCGGCGAGCACGACGCGGCCACCCGCGCGGAGTCCCTGGCCGGGCTCGACCGGCTCGGCATCACCGTGGACCCCACGCTGAACGCGGCCGGCCCGGCCGGGGAGCGGGCGGTCTCGCCGCCGGGCGCGGAGGTGGCGGTGCTGGTCGTCCCCACGGACGAGGAGTGGGAGATCGCCCGCCAGTCCCTGGAGGTGCTCCCCCGCCGCTGAGCGCCGCTCCGCCGGTCGCTCCGGTCAGGCGTGGGGGACGGCCGGGACCCAGAAGTCCACGGTGGTCCCGGCCCCCGGCCGGTCGGTCAGGCTCCACCAGCCGCCCGCGATCTCGGCCCGTTCGCGCATCTCGATCAGCCCGAAGTGGCGCAGCGGCCCCTCGACGCCCGGCGGCAGCCCGGCGCCGTCGTCGGCGACGCGTACGTGCACGCCGCGGTCGAGCGAGACCAGCGAGAGCCTGATCGAGGTGGCGCGGGCGTGCTTGCGCACGTTGGTGATCGCCTCCTGGCAGATCCGGAAGATGGTGACGGCGGCCTCGGGCGGCGGGTCGGCGTCGAGGCGGTGGTCGATCTCGAACGACAACCCGGTGCCGGCCGTCACCTGCCGCAGGTAGCCGGCCAGGCCCTCGACCAGCCCCTCCTCGTCGAGGGCCGGCGGGCGCAGCTCGAAGGTCAGGTCGCGCAGGCGGGCGACGGCGGCCTCGACGGCCTCGCCGATGCCGCGCACCTCGGCGGCCCGCTCACCGCCGAGGCCGCTCTCCATCGCGCGCAGGCGCATGCCGACGGCGACCATGGACTGGATCGTGTCGTCGTGCACGTCGTAGGCGATGCGCCGGCGTTCGACCTCCTGGGCGCGGACCAGGTGGGCCAGCAGCATGCCGCGTTCGTCGAGGGCGCGGGACACGTTGCGGCGCTCGGTCAGGTCGCGGGTGACCTTGCCGAACCCGCGCAGCTCGCCGCGGTCGTCGTGGAGGGCGGTGATGACCACGCTGGCCCAGAACCTGGTGCCGTCCTTGCGGACGCGCCAGCCCTCCTCCTCCCACCGGCCGTCGGCGACGGCGACCTCCAGCTCCATGGCGGGTTTGTCGGCCGCGACGTCCTCGGGCGGGTAGAAGACCGAGAAATGGCGGCCGATGATCTCCTCGGCCCGGTAGCCCTTGATGCGCTCGGCACCGGCGTTCCAGCTGGTCACATGGCCTGCGGGGTCGAGGAGACAGATCGAGTAGTCGACGACGCTGCGGACGAGCAGCTGGATGTCCTCTGACTGCCTGTCTTGACCGGGCATACTGCAGCTTCGCACGGTCCGGCGGAAGACCGAAACCCGGTCACGCCCTGGAGCGCTCCTGGGCGGGTGCGATGACGTGGGGCGCCAGCTCGCACCACACCACCTTGCCGCCTTCGTCGCCCCCCTCGGCGCGGGAGACGCCCCAGCCGGTGGACAGCAGCTCGATGACGCGCAGGCCCCAGCCGTTGTCCGGCCCCGGCTCGCGCGGCTCGGGCAGGCGGGAGCCCGAGTCGCGCACCTCGATCCGCACGTGGACGGGGGTGCAGCGGATGCGTAAGGCGGGCGGGCCGTCGCCGTGGACGAGCGCGTTGGTCACCAGCTCGGAGACCACGAGCAGGACGTCCTCGCGGCGCCCGCGGTAGCCGCACGCGGCCAGCACCTCACGTGCTCTCTGACGGGCCGCGGTGATGCTGCCCATCTCTTCCGGCAGCTGGGTGTCCACCTGGTACGGCGCAGCGAAACTGCCCATCCTCCTACTGTCGGGCAGTACAGGACTGATCACGAGACGCAGTGGAACCACCTCTTCCGGTGCGGATGAGGGACGCCGTCTGGTGCATCTGCGTCAGTCGAGCAGCCCTTCCCTGCGCGCCACGGCCACGGCCTCCAGCTTGGACCGGGCCCCGAGCTTCTCCAGGACGTGCTGGACGTGGTTGCGCGCGGTGTTGCGGGCCACGCCGAGCCGCGCGCCGATCTCGACCGTGCTCGCCCCTTCGGCCAGCAGCCGCAGCGTCTCGCGCTCGCGCGCGGTCAGCGCCGCACCCGGGCTCCGCACCCGGCCGGTCAGCCGGTCGAGCACGCCGGGCAGCAGGCCGGGCGCGAACACCACGCCGCCGGCGGCCACCTCGCGCACCGCCGACTCCAGCTCCTCCAGCCGGGACGACTTCACCAGCAGGCCCGCCCCGCCGGCCTCCACCACCCGGGCGGCGACCGAGGCGGTGGCCTCCCCGGTCAGCACCAGCACCCGGGCCGCGGGCGCGACCGCCGCGAACCGGCCGATCGCCTCGACGCCGTCGCCGTCGGGCAGCCGCCGGTCGAGCACCACGACGTCGGGCCGGTGGCGGGCGGCCTCGGCCAGGGCGGCGGCGACCGTGCCCGCCTGCGCCACGACCTCGATGCCCGGCGCCCGGCCGAGCGCCAGGCCGATGGCCTCGGCCACCATCGCGTGGTCCTCCACGAGCAGCAGCCGGATGGGGGAAGTGGTCGGCATCGCTTCGTCTCGCCTCTCCCGCGGCAACGTCCCCGGCATCCTCCCACCCGTGTCCCGCCTCCGCCTCCCGTTCCCGCGCAGGCCGGACGGGGCACGCGGCGGGCGGCCGGCGCGCACCGGACCGTGTGGGAGGGCGGGATACGAGGAGGTCAAGCGGGCGGAGACCGTTGGTAGTGTTGTCCAGAAATATGCGTATTTTTTTGGATGGGTGGGATAGGTGGAGGTTGAGCAGACAGCGTTGCCGGGGATCGGGCTTCGGCACGATTTCACCACCCGCGCCGGCCAGCGGGTAGGCATCGTCTCGCACCGCACCGGCCGTCGCGACCTGGTGATCTACGACAAGGACGACCCCGACCGCGCCTGTCAGACGGTCAAGCTGAACGACGAGGAGGCCGACGCCCTGGCCGAGCTCCTCGGCGCCCCCCGCATCGTGCAGCGGCTCAACCAGCTGCACCAGCAGGTCGAGGGCCTGGTCAGCGTCCAGCTCCCCATCCCGTCCGGCTCCCCCTACGCCGGGCGTGCCATGGGCGAGGCCCGGGTCAGGACCCGTACCAGCGCCTCCATCGTCGCCGTGGTCCGCGGCGGCCAGGTGTTCGCCAGCCCCGGCCCCGACTTCGTCTTCGGCGAGGGCGACGTCGTGGTCGTGGTGGGCAGCGCGGACAGCACCGCGGAAGTCGCCGGCATCCTGGCTGACGGGTAACCGCGGGTGCACGAAACCGCGGTCATCTTTCTCGAGTTCGGTGCTGTTCTTCTGGGTCTGGGGGTTCTGGGCGCGCTCGCGCTGCGCGTCGGCATCTCCCCGATCCCGCTCTACCTGATCGCCGGTCTGGCGTTCGGCACGGGCGGCGTGCTGCCGCTGGCGACCAGCGAGGAGTTCATCTCGGTCGGCGCGGAGCTGGGCGTCGTCCTGCTGCTGCTGACGCTCGGTCTGGAGTACAACGCCGACGAACTGGTCACCAGCCTCACGAGCAACGCGCGGGCCGGCATCGTCGACCTCGTGCTGAACGCCGCCCCCGGCGCGATCTGCGCGTTGTTGCTGGGCTGGGGGCCGGTCGCGGCGGTGGCCATGGCCGGCGTCACCTACGCCACCTCCTCCGGCATCACCGCCAAGGTGCTGTCCGATCTGGGGTGGATCGGTAACAGGGAGACGCCGACGGTGCTGTCCCTGCTGGTGTTCGAGGACCTGACCATGGCGGTCTACCTGCCGGTCCTCACCACGTTGCTGGCGGGCCTGAGCCTGGTCAGCGGGGCGATCTCGGTCGGCATCGCGCTCGGCACGGTGAGCGTCGTGCTCGTCGTGGCGCTGCGCTTCGGGCGCTTCATCGAGGCGTTCGTGTCGAGCCCCAACTCCGAGGTGCTGCTGCTGAAGGTGGTCGGGCTGGCGCTGCTGGTGGCCGGGCTGGCCCAGCAGCTGCAGGTCTCGGCGGCGGTCGGCGCGTTCCTGGTCGGCATCGCGCTGTCGGGGCAGCTCGCGCACGACGCGCAGGCGCTGCTCGCGCCGCTGCGCGACCTGTTCGCGGCGGTGTTCTTCGTGTTCTTCGGCTTCCAGACCGACCCGGCGAAGATCCTGCCGGTGGCCGGGCTGGCCGCGCTGCTGGCGCTGGTGAGCATGGTGACCAAGCTCCTGACGGGCGCGTACGCGGCCAGACGGGCGGGCATCGGCAAGGCCGGTCAGGCACGGGCGGGCATCGCCCTCATCCCGCGCGGTGAGTTCAACATCGTCATCGCGGGCCTGGCGGTGGGCGCCGGGGCCCATCCCGACCTCGGGGCCCTGGCGGCGGCGTACGTGCTGATCCTGGCGGCGTTCGGGCCGCTGGCGGCCAAGCTCGTCCAGCCGCTCATCACGGCCATCGCGAACAAGGCGTGATCCGCTAGTTTGTTCGCATGGCCGACCGCAAGCACGGGGTGCCCGCGCCCCCGATCGAGACGACGATCCACGCCGACGACTGGGACCGGACGGAGATCGCCGGTGAGACCTTTCACCGGGTCCTGTTCCAGGGCGTCGACCTGACCGAGCTGGTCGACCAGGGGGCGTCGTTCGAGGAGTGCACGTTCAGGAACGTGCGGCTCAACGTCTCCACCCACGAGGACGCGCGCTTCCTCAACTGCCTGTTCAGCCGGTGCTCCCTGTTCGACGCCACGTTCAGGGGGTGCAAGCTGACCGGCAGCATGTTCGACGGCTGCACCTACGGGCTGCTGAAGGTCGACGGCGGCGACTGGTCCTACACCGGGCTGCCCGGCGCCGACCTGCGCGGCAGCACCTTCCACGGCGTCCGGCTGCGGGAGGCCGACCTGACCGGGGCCCGCCTGGCCGGGGCCGAGCTGCGCCGGGCCGACCTGTCGGGGGCCTGGCTGCACGGCGCCGACCTCACCGGCTGCGACCTGCGCGGCAGCGACCTGAGCACCCTCGACCCGCACACGGTCACCCTCAAGAAGGCGGTCATCGACCCCCTCCAGGCCACGGTCATCGCCGAGGCGCTGGGCCTCGAGGTCCGCGCCTAGAGCGCCGGCCCTCGAGATCCGTTCCAGCGGCGGGGTCGGCGATGATGGCGGTGTGCCGATCGCCGATCTCAACGACGCCGAGCGGGCCGTGGCCGCCGCGCTCGCCCACGGCCGCGCCGTCGACCTGCGCACCGGCGACCCCGCCGCCGACGACCCGGCCGCGGCCGCGTCCTGGGGCGCGGGGCGCACGGTCCGCGGCGAGGTGCTGGCCGGGCTGCTGCTCGCCGGGTTCGACGAGCCCGCCGCCAAACCGCGGCTGATCCTGGCGGGGGCGAGGATCACGGGCCCGCTCAACCTGGCCTTCGCCGAGCTGCCCTTCCCCGTCACCTTCCAGGGCTGCGCCTTCGACGCCGCCCCCGACCTCTACCACGCCCGCACCCGTTTCCTCAGTTTCAGCGGCTCGCTGCTGCCCGGCCTGACCGCCTCGAACGTCCAGGTCGAGGGCAACCTGCGGCTGGCGGGCAGCCAGGTCACCGGCGAGCTGCGGCTGCCCGGCGGCCGGATCAGCGGCAACCTCGTGCTCAACTGCGCCCGCCTGAGCCATCCGGGGGGCACGGCGCTCAACGGCGAGCACCTCGACGTGGCCGGCCACCTGCGCGCCCAGGACGGCTTCACCTGCGACGGCACGCTCGTCCTGGCCTCCGCCCGGATCGGCGGCGCGGTCGAGCTGGACGGCGCCCGCCTGAACGCGCCGGGCGGCACGGCCCTGGAGGCGTCCAACGTGATCGTCCAGGTCGGGCTGTTCGCGCGGGACATGGAGGCCGACGGCGAGGTCAGCGTGCGGTTCGCCCGCGTGTCCGGCCCGCTCACGTTACGCGGCTCGCGCATCCGGCGCCCGGGCGGGCTCGCGCTGCGCGCCACCGGGCTCAACGCCGAGGCGGGGCTCTTCCTGGCCGGGCTGACGGCCGAGGGGCAGGTGCGCCTCAACCGCTCGGTCATCGGCGGCACCCTCGGCCTGGAGGGCGCCCGGCTGAGCGCCCCGGGCGGCGTGGTGGTCGCCGCCGACGGCCTCACCGTGAACGGCTCGCTGCTGGCCTGGCGGGGGCTGCGCACCGAGGGCGAGTTCAGCCTGCTCGACGCCACGGTCACCGGCCCGGCGCACTTCGAGGGCGCGACCCTGGTCAACCCCGGCGGGGCGGCGCTGTCGGCCAACGGACTGTCGGTGGGCAAGGTGCTCAACCTCTGCGACGGCTTCTCCGCCCGCGGCCGGATCAGGCTGACCAGCGCCCAGGTCGGCAGCCGCCTGTGCCTCGACGGCGCCACCCTGGCGGCGCCCGGCGAGGTGGCGCTGAAGTGCTGGCGGCTGGAGGCCCGCGAGCTGGCGCTGCGCACGGCCGCGCCGGTGGAGGGGGTGGTGGAGTTACGGTACGCGCGGATCGGCGTCCTGCGTGACGACCCCGCCGGGTGGCCGCGGGCGATGCGCATGGACGGGCTGTCGTACGAGGTGCTCGACCCCATGCTGCCGGCCGCGCGGCGGCTGCGCTGGCTGCGTACCGACCCCGACGGCTATCTGCCGGGCGCCTACGAGCAGCTGGCCGCGATGTACCGGCGGCTCGGCGGCGACGCCGACGCCCGCGAGACGCTGCTGGCCGGCCAGCGGCAACGCCGCGCCGCGCTTCCCTGGTACGCCCGATCCTGGGGCCACCTCCAGGACGCCACCGTCGGCTATGGCTTCCGCCCCCTGCGCGCGGCGGCCTGGCTGGCCGCGCTGCTGGCCGCGGGCACGGTCGTGTTCGGGCTCGAGGTGCCGCCGCCGCTGAAGCCGGGTGAGGCGCCGCCGTTCCACGCGCTGGTCTACACCCTCGACCTGCTGCTGCCGATCATCGATCTCGGGCAGGAGAAGGCCTACAGCCCGCAGGGCGGCGCGCAGTGGCTGGCCTGGGGGCTGATCATGGCCGGCTGGGTGCTGGCCACGACGATCGCCGCCGGTCTGACCCGCTCGCTGCGCCGGACCTGAGGCACGCGGCCGGCCTGCCCGGAGGGCGGGGAGTGCCCCACCGCCGTCAGCACAGGGCCATGGCCGTCTGCCACAGGCTGGGCAGGGCGGCCAGCACGTGGTCGCCGCGGCGGCGCCGGTCGGCGAACGTCTCGGCGCCGAGGTCGGCCAGCAGCTCCTGGAAGCCCTCCTCGTACCCGGCGGGCGCACCGGCGGCGGCGCGTTTGTCCAGGCAGCGCGCGTATGTGGCGACCAGCCAGAAGACCGCCTCCCGGTGGAGCCCGGCGGCGACGAGCTCGCGGCTGCCGTCGATGGCCACCGGACGCGCCTGCGGCGTGATGTCGGAGGCGAAGCGGTAGGAGGGCGCCTCCAGCCCGGCCGTCGCGTCGAAGACCGCCTCCAGGGCCGCCAGGTGCCGCTCCACCCGCTGGGGGGTCATCCGCGCGCAGCCCAGCAGTTCGAGCAGGTGCTCGTGCCAGTCGAGCCGGCCGTGCCCGGCCAGCAGCTCGCGCACGGCGGCGTACCGGCGGCGCACGGTCGGGTTGCGCAGCCCGGCGACCAGCAGGACGTGCGTGGTCACGCCGGTGCCGAACAGCCAGGCCGCCACCTGCTCGGGGACGGGCGCGTTCTCGTCCATGGAGTTGATCCAGCCGCGCACCCGGTCCATCGCCTGCGTGCAGCGGGCGATGATCCAGGGCCGCTCGGCGAAGTCGCGGGCCACCAGGCGCTGGATCTCGCCGAGCCGCCCGGTCGGGTCGGCCAGCACGCTGGGCAGGTGGAAGCTGCCGGCCAGGTGGTAGTCGCTCAGCACCTCGTGGGTGGAGCCGATGCGGGCGATGCCGGAGACCTCCAGCAGGACGCCTTCGTAGCGGAACTTGCCGATCGCGGGCGGCGGGTCGGCCAGCACCATCACGTCCACGTCGGACGTGGGGCCCAGCTCCGTGCCCGGGGCCGCCCACAGCGCGGACCCGGTCAGGAACGCCCCCTCGAACCCGGGCAGGCCGGCGCCCTCGTCGAGCACCCACTGCCGTGCGAGCTGCCTGGCCCGCTCAACCAGCATCCACGTCCTCCCGGTCAGGGCCGCGGCGCGCGCCCCTGATCAGGAGGAACGCGCCCAGCACGACGAGCACCGCCAGCCCGCCCCAGATCCAGACGGGGACGCCCGTCGCGGCGGGCCGTTCCTCGACGGGCGAGGGCGCCGCTGCCGGTTGAGAAATAGATCCTTTCATGACGAACGGGATTTCGCCCTCGATCGGATGTCCGTCCGAGGACACGACACGCCAGGCGATCACGTACGAACCGGGCGCGGGCTGCCGGGGCACGTCGGCGAACACCTTGGGCCCGTCGAGGCGGGGCTTGCCGAGCTCGACGGCCTTGCCCGCCGCGTCGTGCAGCACGACGAAGGGGAACTGGACGTGGGCGTTGAACTCCAGCTCGATCCGCTCGATCGCGGACAGCTGCGCGTTCTTGGCCGGTGAGCTGCTCTTGAGCGTGTCGTGGGCGAGCGCCGCGGTGGACGGCAGCAGCGCCAGGAGGGCCGCGCAGGCGAGCGAGGCCAGGCGGAAGGGCCAGGAGGGCTTCATGGGAACTCCGGATGCGGACGGCCGGACCGGCGCCGGGGCGCGGGTCCGGGCACGGACGAGCACGGACGAGCACGGACGGACGAGGACGCGCCCTCAGCGGGCGCGGGACTTCAGCGGAGGCGGAGCCGCCGGGGTGGTCCTCGCCGGGTGACCGTGCGGCAGGCCGTCCTGCCCATCGGAGGAGGGACGTCGGCGCGCGCCGGGCGGCGCCCGTCGGGGCGGCGCGGCGGGATCGGCACCTCGACCGGCGCGAGCAGCAGCGGGCCGAGGACCGGGGGCGGCCCGGCGGACAGGCGGAGCATGAGCCACAGCGCGCTCTCGCCGCGGTGCAGCCACCACGCCGTCAGCGCGGCGACGGTGAGGTGGACCAGCGCCATGGCGGGCGCGGGATGGCCGTGCCCGGCGGCGGCGCCCGTGGCGGGCCCGAGGCGTTCGAAGAGCTGGTGCAGCAGGAGCTGGGTGAGCGTGGTGGCGGCCAGGATCGCCGCGGGGCCGCGCTCGCGGCCGTTGATCGTGACAGCGGCGGCGAGGGCGGCCAGCACCCCGAGCGCGCAGCCCCAGAGCGGGACGGCCCCGCCACCGGCCAGCAGGTGCCCCGCCGCGGACACGAAGCCGCAGACCGTCGCGAACACGACGGCCCGCGACAGGCGCAGCCAGACTGACGCGGCGGTCACAGCCGCCATCCTTACACAACCGCCACACTTACCAGGCGGCGCGTTCGCCGTGTCCGTGCGGGGGCAGCGGACTCTGATGGACTTCGCCCGAGGCGATGGGCCGGATCTGGAACTGGTGGTCCGGCAGGAGTTGACCGACGCGGGTTTCAACATCGAACCGTCCCTGCTGCCGGTCGACGGCGGCCTGAGCGTCTGGCACGACCCGTCCCGCGGGGTGGTGATCGTCTGGGGTCCGGCCGGCACGGACACCGCCGCTCACCTGGTGAAGTACGCGACCATCCGCACCGCGGTGCTGCTCGCGCTGCGGACGGTCCTGGCCCGCGCGGGCCATCAGATCCTGGAGGATCAGGAGGGCCTGGAGCTGGTGGTCACCTCCTGAGGGGCGCGCAGCGGCGCCCCGACGTCGTGCAGGTGCCGCATGGCCTGGGCCCACGACTCGACGAGCCCGCACTCCACGTACGCGACGCCGAGCTCGCGGCAGTACTCGCGCACGAGGGGCCGGGCGCGGCGCAGGTTGGCCGAGGGCATGCCGGGGAACAGGTGGTGCTCGATCTGGTAGTTGAGCCCGCCGAGCGCGACGTTCATCAGCCGGCCGCCGCGCACGTTCCTGGAGGTCAGCACCTGGCGGCGGAGGAAGTCCAGGGAGTCCTCGGCGGTGAGCACCGGCATGCCCTTGTGGTTGGGGGCGAACGTGCAGCCCAGGTACACGCCGTAGCAGGCCTGGTGCACGGCGAGGAAGGCGAGCGCCCTGCCGGGCGGCAGTACCGCGAACACCCCCGCCAGGTAGGCCAGGTTGTGCGCGACGAGCAGCAGCCCCTCGGTGCGTCCGCCCTTCACCCTGGGCAGGGCGCGGAAGCCGGCCACCTTCAGGTTCAGGCCCTCGAGGGTGAGCAGCGGGAAGAACAGGAACGCCTGCCACCGGCCGATGAAGCGGGGCAGCCCGCGGCTGGCCTCGGCCTGCCGCCGCGACCAGATGAGGATGTCGGGCGCGACGTCGGGGTCGTGGTCCTCGTGGTTGGGGTTGGCGTGGTGGCGGGTGTGCTTGTCCATCCACCAGCCGTAGCTGAGCCCCACGGTCAGGTTGCCGACCACCAGCCCGGCGATCCTGCTGCGGCGCCGCGACCGGAACACCTGGCCGTGCGCCAGGTCATGGGCCAGCAGCGTGACCTGGGCGAAGGCGACGGCCAGCAGCGCCGCGACGCCGAGCTGCCACCAGGAGTCGCCGACCGCGGCGAACAGCGTCCACCCTCCGGCGAACAGGGCGGCCACCAGGCCGATCCTGATCACGTAGTAGGCGGGCCGCCGCTCCATCAGCCCCGCCTGGGCGATGCGGCGCGACAGCCGCGCGAAGTCGCTCCCCCGGGGCGCGGCGCGAGGGGTTTCCACCACGGTCAAGGTTCTCTCCGATGCTGGTGAGGCGGGCGTGATCACTCCTCAGCATCGCGGCGGCGGCGTTCCGGCGGACCCCCGCTGTCACCCGTCCTGATGGTGGGGCAGGCCCTACCATCGGCGGCCCCCGGCCGGGCCGGGGCGGGTCAGCGGTAGTAGCCCTCCAGCGGCGCGCTGGCCTCGGCGTACAGGGCCGGGCCCTCCTGCGGGACGTGCGGCCAGCCGGGGCCGGTCTTGAGGCCGGCGAGCTGCTCGTTCGACAGGGCGTACACCACGCGGCCGAGGCCGGAGCGTTCGATGGCGCCCGCGCACATGCCGCACGGCTGGCAGCTGGTGTACATGGTGGTGGCGGCCGCGGCCTCAGGGGTCAGCTCGCGGGCGGCCCAGCGGGCGAGCTTCAGCTCCGGGTGGGCGGAGATGTCGCGGTCGCCGAGGACCGTGTTGTGCTCCTCGGCCAGCACCTCGCCGCCGGGGCCGGCCAGCAGCGAGCCGAAGGGGGCCTCGCCGTTCGCGCGGGCGCGGGCGGCCAGCTCGATGGCCCGGCGCAGCAGGGTCTCGTCATCGGGGGTCATCGTCGTCCTCCTTGGACGGGTCGCGGGATTCGAGGTCCCAGTGGGCGGCCACGGCCGCGAGCGCGTGCCAGGCCGTCCGGGGGTGCAGCGTCTCGGCGGGGTCGCCGGCGAACGGGTCGAGCACGACGGTGTCGGCGCCCAGCAGCCGCAGCGCGTCGAGGTCGGCCAGGACCTGGTCGAGGGTGCCCTCCCCGGCGTGGCGGCGGGGATCGGTGACCGGTTCGGCGGTCAGCCGCAGCAGGATGCGGGGCGCGAACGCGGGCACGGGGCGGCCGAGCTCGGCGGCGACGTCCGCCAGCCGACCGGCGGCCTCGCGCAGCCAGGGCAGGGTGTTGCGCAGGGGGTGCCAAGCCTGGCCGAGCCGTACGGCGCGGCGCAGGCCCGCCTCGCCGTTGCCGCCGACCCAGAAGGGGATGGGCCCGGCGCGGTAGTCGTCCGCGGCGGACCAGGCGGCGCGCATGGCCAGCAGGTGGTCGTCGGTCAGCCGTCCGCGCCGCTCGAACGGCACCCCGAGCGCGTCGAACTCCTGCCGCGCCCAGCCGACGCCCACGCCGAGCACCAGCCGCCCGCCGCTGAACCGGTCGAGGTTGGCCGCCATCCGGGCCATCACCAGCGGATGCCGGTACGGCACGATGAGCACCGAGGTGCCGAGCCTGACCCGCGTGGTGATCCCGGCCAGCCAGGCGAGCGTGGTGAACGGCTCGTAGAAGGGCCCCGGGTACTGCTCGGCGACGTCGGGCGTGATCGCGACGTGGTCGGAGATCATCAGCAGGTCGTAGCCGAGGCCCTCGACGGTCTGCGCCCATCGCCGCAGCGTGGCCGGGTCGGTGCCGGGCCCGAAGTTCGGTACGTTCACGCCGATTCTCATGACACCGAAGGCTATCCAGGCCGTCCCGCCGGACTGAAGGGCCCGCTCACGGTGTACGGCCGGGATCGCCGTGGATCTGCCGGTATATTCGCCGGATGGCCGAGGATCTCGACGAGACCGACTGGGCGATCCTGGCGGAGCTGCAGCGGGAGGGCCGCCTGCCGCTGACCGAGCTGGGCCGCCGGGTCAACCTGAGCGCGTCGGCGACGACCGAGCGGGTCCGGCGGCTGGAGGCGCTGGGCGTCATCGCCGGCTACCGGGCGGAGGTCGATCTGGGCAAGGTCGGGTTCGGCGTGCTGGCCGTCGTGCGCCTGAAGTATCCGGGCAGCCGGCACGAGCCGCTGCGCCGCCTGCTCGGCGAGCGCCCGGAGATCCTCGAATGCCTGCGCACCACCGGCGAGGACTGCTACACGCTGAAGGTCGCGGCCGGCTCGATGCCCCACCTCGAACGCGTCATCGACGAGCTGGCCCGGTTCGGCAGCACCACGACCAACATCGTCTACAGCCAGACCCTGCCCTACCGGGGCCCGGCCGCCCCGCCCGCACGGCTCTGAGGCGGGCGCGCCGGGGCCTCCCGGAGGGCGGCGGGGTCAGATCGGCTGCAGCGCGGGAGCGGTGCGGGGCGCGGCCTCGTCGCCGTAGATGTGCAGGTCGGCACGGAAGGCCCGCAGGTACGCCCGCCGGTCGTGGAACGTGGCAGCCAGGGCGTCGCCGTAGTCGATGAGCTGCCGGTGCGCCTGCCGGCGCGGCTCGTAGCGGGCCTGGAGCAGCTTGTCGAGCAGCGGCAGGTCGCCGTCGGCCGCGGAGATGACGTCGGCCAGGATCTCGGCGTCGTACAGGGTGTAGCTCATGCCCATGCCGGTCATGGGGTGGCAGGCGAAGGCGGCCGAGCCGAGCAGCGCGGCGTTGCCCCTGTGGTACGCCCCCACCCGCAGCGACGAGACCCTGATCGGCTGCCAGGCGGCGGCGTGCAGGGAGGCGAAGGCGTCGGTGCTGTCGGTGACGAAGCCCTTCAGCATGTCGGGCAGGCTGGTGGCGCCCCGGCCGAAGACCTCGTCGTCCTGCTCGGGGGGCAGGCCGACGAACACCCTGGCCTGGTCCTTGTCGAGCGGGTAGAGGTAGGCGAGCCAGCCGCCGGAGCTGAAGTAGAGCCGGTTGAGCCGGGCGACGCTGGCGCTCAGCGGCACGGTGGCCACCCGCATCAGCAGCCGGTCGTAGGGCATGGTGACCTGGTCGATGTCGAGCGCCCGGCGGACGGCCGACTTCGTGCCGTCGGCGCCCACGACCACGTCGGCGCGCAGCCGGCTGCCGTCGGAGAGCGTCAGCAGCTCGATGCGGTCGCCGTCGCGCTCGACGTGCTCGATGGCGGCGTCGAAGCAGAACTCGACGCCCTCCATGGCGCAGCAGGCGTAGATGAGCTCGACCAGCTCGCGGTAGGGGCGGATGAGGAAGCCGCCGTCGGGGAAGCGGCACTCCCTGATCGGCTCGCCGTCGTGGTAGTAGCGGATGAGGTCGCGCCGCAGGCCGTGGCGCTCGACGAGCTCGGCCAGCCCGTGGCGGGCCAGCACCCGCAGGCCGGGGGGCTTGAGGAAGTCGGCGCCCGCGCTCGGGATCGAAGGTCCCTGTTCGATGACGACGACGCGCTGCCCGCGGCGGCGCAGCAGCAGTGCGAGGAAACAGCCGCCGAGCCCGGCGCCGACGATGGCCACGTCGCACGAGGTGGTTGCCATGACGAGAGCCCTTCTTGAGGTTGAACTAGACGTGCGTGGTTCCGTAGGTCTCCGAGCTCTCTGCCGCCCGGGGCCTCGGGATGTGATCCCTGGGGGTCGTGCGGGTCTCGACAGGCAGCAGCGCGTCGGCCTCCGCCGCGACGGTGGCGAGGGTCATGCGCAGCTCCAGCAGCAGCCGGCGCGGCACTTTGATCATGTCGTCGCCCGGGTCGGTCCGCAGCCGGGTGATCTTGGTGAGTGCGATGGCCCCGATGAACACCGAGATGGCCACGCACATGGCGAGCGCGCCGGCCAGCCCGGCCAGCGGGCCGGTCAGGATGAACGGGTGGTCGATGACGAGGGACACCACGGCGATGCCGACGGCCCCGCCGACCATGCGCGCCATGGTGGCCGCGCCGACGGCGGAGGCGTACTGGCTGGGGCGGGCGGCCAGGGTGGTGGCCACGGAGGTGCCGGGCGCCAGCGCGCCGACGCCCATGCCGACCACGACGCTGGCGATCAGTCCCCACACCGTCGGCCCGGACTGGGTCAGCACGAGCACGCACGCGCCGCCGCAGAGCAGGGAGCCGGCGTAGATGAGGCCGTACGCGCCGATGTGCTTGAGCAGCTTGCCGGCCAGGTAGCTGGTGACGACGACGGCCACGGAGGTGGGCGTCAGCCACATGGCCACCTCCAGCATGGGGTAGCCGAGGTGGAGCAGGTACAGCGGCTGCACGGTGAGCAGCCCGTAGGACAGGGCGCCGAAGAACCAGGTGGCCAGCCAGCCCCAGACGAACTTGCGCTGTCGCCACAACGCCAGGTCGATGGCGGGCAGGCGGTGGTGCCTGGCCTGGGCCAGCGCGCCACCGAGCAGCGCCAGGGCCGCGACGGCCAGCCACACGACGTCCATGCCCCAGGCCATGGCCTTGGAGATGGCCAGCACGATCACCGCGATCCCGGCGGCCAGCAGCCAGGCGCCGAGCACGTCCGGCACGCCCTTGGCCGCGGTACGCCTGCCTGACGGGAGCGCGGCGCAGGCGATCAGCAGCGCGACGCCGATGACGACGTCGGGCACGAACAGGGCGCGCCAGTCGACGGTGGCGGCCAGCCAGCCGCCGCCGGCCTGCATGAGCAGGCAGCCGAGCCCGGAGGCCGAGCTCCACAGCGCGATCGCGCCCCGGCGTTGCGACTCGGGCAGCTCGCCGAGCAGCAGCCCGAGGCTGGCCGGGATCATCGCCGCCGCGCCCGCGCCCTGCACCGCCCGCGCGGCCAGCACGAACGACCAGGACGACGCCGCCACGGTGGCGACCCCGCCGGCCACGAAGACCACCAGCCCGAACGCCAGCACCCGGCGGCGGCCGAACAGGTCGGCCCAGCGGCCGGCCGTGGCCAGCAGCGCCGCGATCGGGATGAAGGCGGCGCTGGTCAGCCAGACCAGGTCGCCCAGCGGCATGCCGGCGCCCGCGGGGGTGTAACGCAGCACGCCGACGGCCAGGGTGGTGGCCGTGGTGTCGGCCATCACGGTCAGCATCACGCCCGCGCCGACCAGCCGCAGCATCACGGCGTGACGGCGGGTCACGCCGGTTGCTCTGACGGCCACTGGTGTCTCACGCACTCGGTCCTCCTCGCAAGAAAGCCTCAGGTTCCCCGCCGGCCGGCACACTGCGGTGGGTGCGACCGGCGCGGGGTGGTTCGGGGGGTCAGGCGCCGTAACGGCCGGGAGAGAGCAGGCCGTCCGGGTCGAGAGCGGTCTTGAGCCGGTGGAGCATGCCGAGGCTGGCGGTGCTGGTCTCGGACCAGACGTCGGCGGCGGCGTGGTCGATGTCGGAGCGGTAGATGGCGCAGCCGTTGCCGCGCAGCAGGCAGCTCGCGTCGTTGCGCAGCTGGTGGGCGCGGTGGGCGGCGTCGGCGTCGGCCCGGTCGAAGAAGATCTGGATGACGGCGTTGGCCATGTGCGGGCTGACCAGGTTCCACTCCACCATCAGGGCGATGCCGTGGGTGTCCACGGCGGTCTGCAGGGCGTCGAGGATGCGCTCGGTCTTCCTGGCGTGCAGCGGCATCAGCGGCAGCAGCACGAGGAAGCCCATGCCGCCGGCGTCGATCTGCTCGCAGGAGGTGACGCCGAGCGCGTTGCGCACGCCCTTGCAGGTCGGGATGCCCTGGGCGGTGAGCGCCCTGGTGTAGAGCGGGTCGTCGGGGCCGACCGCGGCGGCGTCGAGCACGCGCAGCGTCTCGCCGCCCTCGACCTCGATGAGCGCCTTGCGCAGCATCTCCTCGGCCAGCTCGACGGTGGCGCCGGTGCCCAGCAGCGGCCCGAGGACGGTGAACTTGCCGGTGTCCGCGCCCGCCGGCAGCAGCCAGCCGGCGTCGCGGGCGGGCGCGAGGGCGAGCTCGCGGAGCCGCATGAGCCCGCCGGCGGGGTTGCCGCGGCGCAGGAACCCGGTCATCGCGCCGATCGCGGCGCCGACCTGGTCGCGCCGGATGCGCGCGTGCACGAGCCCGATCCGCTCCGGGCGCGGCACCAGGGAGACGGCCATGGCGGTGACGACGCCCAGGTTGTGCTGGACGAACGCGGCCGTCAGGTCGGGCCCGGCGACCCGGCCGTGGTAGACGCCGGTGGGGTCGAGCCCGCCGGTGGTGATCACGCTGCCGTCGGCGAGCACGGCCTCGATGCCGGCCACGTCGTGGACCCGGGAGCGGAAGCAGCCGTCGCCGCGTTCGAGGGCGTTGCCGATGACGGAGGTGTCGGCGCAGGAGGCGGTGACGTTGAGCATCCACGGCGTGTCCCGCAGCGCCTCGGCGAGCTGGGCCTGGGTCACGCCGGGCTCGATGACGGCGTAGCCGGCCTCCAGGTCGAGGCCGCGGATGCGGTTCATCTGGCTGAGGTCGACGACGACGTTGTCCTCGGTGACCGGCAGCGCGGAGCCCATGCCCCAGTTCCTGCCGGTGCTGACCGGGTAGAGGCGGCTCTTGCTCACCGTGGCCCGGCGGACGAGGGCGCGGACCTCGTCCAGGGTGTGCGGGGTCTCGGTGCCCGCCAGCGAACGCGGTCGGTGGGCGCCCACGTCACGCGGCCGCAGATCCACTCGCGATAGTCCCTGCATGGCTCTCCTCGGGGGATGCGAAATCACGTCAGGCGGTGTGCTGGAGGAGGTCGTCGATGGAGCCGATGGCCTGGGTGGACATCTCCCTGATCTCACGCAGCCGCTGCTCGGTGAACGCCTCGTAGGGCGCGGCCGGGACGGCGGCGGTGGCGGGGAAGTCGAGTGAGCCGCGCGGCGCGGCCTGTACGGGCACGTCGTGCGGGCCGTAGGGGTGGCGGCGGGCGCGGGTGCGTTCGGTGTCGGACGACTCGTGCCGGACGAGCGCGGGCAGATGCGGTGGGGTTCGCATGACGGGAGCTCTCCTACAGGGTTCGTACGGGTTGTGCGTGCTGCCGCCCGTGGCGCGGCACCCGGGTCGTCAGGTGCCCTCCTGATGGCCGGAGCGGGGGATGACGGCCGTGGGGGTCGCCCTCGGCACGCCGTGGTTGATGACGCTGGCGGCGATCCGGCGCTCGGCCAGCCCCATGTGCGGACGGGGCGCGCCGGCCGGCCGTACGGTGGCCGTGCCGCGGATGATCGAGCTGGCGTGCACCCACCTGCGGGTCTCGGCCAGCACCTCGCGCTGCGCCCTGGGCAGGTCGCCGTGGGCGGCGTAGTGCTCACAGACGGACCACGCGAGCGCGCGGGCCATGATCAGGTGCTCTTCGCAGGCCGCGGCCACCTTCGACTCCAGCCCGACCACCTGGGCCAGGAGCAGTTGCAGGTGGGCCAGGCCGGAGCTGCGGTCGAACCCGTCGAGCTCGGCCAGCCGGGCCGGCCAGCGCAGCCGCCGCTCGACGGCGGCGCGGGTCGCCGCGGCGACGTCGGCCGCGGTGCGGCCCCGCGGGTCCTCGCCCTCCAGTTGCACGGCCCGCTGCGCGGTGTGCTCGAAGTCGGACAGCCGCTTCAGCCCGCTCTGCAGCAGCCTGATGCGGTTGTGCAGGCAGGCGGCGCTCCAGCCGAGCACCAGCAGCCGGTCGCTGTCGGCCTCGCAGTGCCAGCCGACGAGGCTGACCTCGCGGGCCATGCGGTGGTGGAGCACCCACGACTCGCGCGGGTCGACGTGGACGGGGGCGTCGATCCACACCTGCAGGCCGCCGGGAGGCAGCTCGCCGACGCCGACCTCGACCCCTTCGGGGGCCACCCTGGCGCAGATGCGCTGGACGACCTTCTGCTGCGCCGCCGTCTCCGGCGCCACCGGCACCGGGTCCGCCGCCCAGACCGGCGGCACGCGCTCGGGGGCGACTCGCGCCCTGGGCTCGATGCTCATCTGAGGCCACCTCCAGACCCGAAGGTCCCTCCTGCGTAAATTGACACTTAATCCTGCAGCTCTGATCCTCGGGTCACGGCCCGTCGCTGTCAACTGACACTTAACGAATACCTATCGGATCCACTGTTGGCAACCCTGGGACGCAGGTGAACCAAGGGGCCGGAGGGGGAAGAGAGAAGGCATGGCCTCGCCCGTCGCGAGGCGGCCGCCCGCGGGCGGCCACGAGAGGAAGGAGTGCCCGGTGGCGATGCCCAGAGCCGCGCTGGCGGCGGTGTTCCTGGCCGCCGGCCTGCCCGCGGCCCATGGGGTCACGCACGCCGGCGAGACGTTCTGCCGTCTCCCGGAGTTCACCGGCAAGTCGGTTCCCGACGGGCCTTACCTGATCGACACTGATGTCTCACCGCGGTGGATTTACCCGTACCCGACGCCGGCCGAGCGCGAGCCGTCGTCGGAGCAGCGGCTCGACTTCGCCGGGTTCCCGAGCGTGGCGGCGCTCGACACGGTGGGCCGCGACGGCGCTCCGGTCAGGAAGCTCCTGGTCACCTACGCCTCCAACGTGGACAAGGTCGTCACCCTCTCCAGCGAGTCGGCGACCTCCGAGGACGGCGGCGTCACGTTCGGCCCGACCAACCGCACGCCGCTGCGGGAGGCGCCGATCGAGCTGCGCGACGGCCGGCTGCTGGCCCTGGAGTACTACCTGCGGCGCTCCGGGCCGGGCACCGCCAAGCTGGGCGTGCTGACCTCCGCCTCCGCCCACGACGAGAGCTGGGTGCGCCGGGAGGCCACGGTCTCCTCGCCGGACGCCGGCGCCTCCGGCGGGGCCGCGCACGGCCTGCCGATCCAGCTCGCCGACGGCACGATCATGTTCACGGCCTACATCCGCCAGGGCGACAGCGAGACGTACCAGCCGGAGGTGTTCGCCAGCGACGACGGCGGCCGCACGTTCGCCAGGCGCGGCGTGATCGCCTCTCCCCAAGGGCCGTTCGTCTACAACGAGGCCGCGCTCGCCCAGACGCTCGACGGCTCCCTGCTGGCGGTGCTGCGCAGGGACGGCGAGCCGCCCTCCACGCTGCACCAGAGCCGCTCGTCCGACGGCGGCCGCACCTGGTCGCCGGTCCGGCCGCTGCGCATCGACGGCCAGGACTGCCTGGTGCGCGGCGTGGCGCCACGGCTGCTGCTGATGCCGGACGGCGTGCTCGTGCTCAGCGCCGGGCGTCCGTACAACTGGCTGGCGATCGCCCCCGACGGGATCGGCGAGGAGTGGCGGCACCAGACGGTGACGTACCGCAACAGCGACGGCGTGCGGGACGTGCACGGCTCCTCGGGCTACACCGCCGTGGCCGCGGTCGGCCCGCACCGGCTGATCCAGGTGTTCGACAACTGCAAGCTGCCCGGCGTGCGCCCCGACGGGCTGCTCAACGAGACGGCCTGCCCGGCCCACGGCAAGTTCGAGAACGGCGGCTGGTACGCGATCAAGCGCCGGCTGTTCACCGTCACCGCCCCCGGCCCCGACCTGCTCGACCTGGCCGCCCTGTACCGCCGCGGCGCGCTCACGGTCGAGACCGACATGCGGTGGACCCGCCCCGGCCGGCCGCGCTCCGGCCCGGCGGGCGCCTTCGACGGCAGCACCGACTACTGGTCCAGCGCCGTCGCCGCCGGCCCCGGCCGGTACGTCCTGCACCTCGACCGCCCGTACGCGATCAACCGGATCGGCCTCAGCCTGCGCCCCGGGCACGCGGCCGGCGCCCGCGTGTACGTCTCCGCCGACGGCCGCTCCTGGGGCGAGCCCGTCGTCACCGTCGAGGACCGGACCGACTACGCCATGCGCTACCACACGGTGGCCCGCACCGGCGCGCACGTCATGATCGTCACCGAGCCGACGGACGACTGCGACGCCGAGATCGGCGACTCCTGCAGCATGCTCAACGAACTCGAACTCTACGGACGCTGAACCCGGCCGGAATATGCGTATTAACCGGCGGGCCGAAATGGCGTGACCTCAACAGAATGTGACGCCGGACTCGGCGGCTTCAGGTGACCGGAGTTTTTCCGGCCGGGCGGAAACGCGCGGCTCGGTTACTGTGACTTCCGTTCCTCTCTGCCCGCCTTCCGGCCTGCCGCGGTGACGAATGGCCGGACCGATGTTCCGGAGAGCCGATAAATTGCCGCCCTACTCCCCCTGCTCCCCCGGCGCCGAGGCGTCGCCGTGCGCCTGATCCCCTCCCGCCCCTTCGACAGCGCCGCCGTGTGCGGCGTGACGGGCACCGTCGCGCTGCTGTGCGCCGCCGAGGCGGCCGGCCGCCTCGGGCTCGTCTCCCAGCTGGAGCTGCCGCTCGCCTCGGCGGTCCTGGCCACCGCCGCCGGGCTCGCCGCCGACCCCGCCTTCCTGGCCGACGTGCTGGCCACCTGCGGCGCGTGGGCGCTCGGGCTGCTGACCGCCGTGGCGGTGGCCGTGCCCGCCGGGCTGCTGCTGGGCAGCCTGCCACCGGTCGAGCGGGCCCTGCGTCCCGTGCTGGAGTTCCTGCGGCCCATCCCCTCGGTGGCGCTCATCCCCCTGGCCGCGTTCGTCTTCACCGGCCGGCTGGAGACGGAGGTCGCGATGATCGTGTACGCCGCGACCTGGCCCGTCCTGCTCAACACG
Organism: Nonomuraea sp. NPDC005692; assembly: GCF_040631115.1. Lineage (NCBI taxonomy): Bacteria > Bacillati > Actinomycetota > Actinomycetes > Streptosporangiales > Streptosporangiaceae > Nonomuraea > Nonomuraea sp. NPDC005692. The sequence goes on from NZ_JBEXYU010000016.1 coordinate 75,856, forward strand.
ATGTACGGGCTGCGCGAGGTCGACCCGCTGGCCAAGGAGACGATGCGGGCCTTCGGCTTCGGCCCGCCGGCCGTCCTGTGGCGGGTCAGCCTGCCGAGCGCGGCCCCCTTCGTGGCGACCGGCGTGCGGGTGGCCGCGGCCATCGCCCTGATCCTGGCCGTCAGCACCGAGCTGCTGGCCGGCACCAGCGGCATCGGCCACTTCATCATCGTGGCCGAGAGCAGCCCGGACGGCCTGCGGCTGACCATCGCCGCCACCCTGTGGGCCGGCGCGCTCGGCCTGCTCACCAACACCCTGCTCGCCCACGCCTTCCGGCGGCTGCTGCGCTGGCACACGGCGCTGACGGGAGCGGCACGATGATCAGGTCCGTGGCGCGGCTGTGGGCCGTGCCCGTCGTCGTGGCCGTCTGGGAGCTGGCCACCAGGGCGGCGGGCAACCCCTACTTCCCGCCGCCGTCCACGATCGCGCTGCGCCTGCGCGAGTTGTGGATCAGCCGGACGGCCCTGGACGACCTCTCCCACAGCCTGGGCCGGCTGCTGACCGGGTGGGTGCTGGCCGGCGTCGCGGGCGTGGCGGCCGGGGTCGCCATGGGCCGCTCGCCGCTGCTGTCGAGGTTCGTGGACCCGGCCGTGCAGTTCTGCCGGGCGCTGCCGCCGCCCGCGCTGCTGCCGGTGTTCCTGGCGCTGTTCTCGACCGGCGCGCTCATGCAGGTCGCGACCATCGCGTGCGGCATCGTCTGGCCGGTGCTGGTCAACGCCGCCGACGGCGCCCGCAACGTCGACCGGCTCCACCTGGACACCGCGCGGGTCTTCAGGCTGTCGGCCGGGCAGCGCCTGCTGCGGGTCGTGCTGCCCTCGGCGGCCCCGAAGATCCTCGCCGGGCTGCGGCTCAGCCTGTCGCTCGCGCTGATCCTCATGGTGATCGCCGAATTCTTCGCCACCGACGGCGTCGGTTTCCGATTGCGCGCCGCCCAGCGTTCCTTCGACCTGCCGGGCATGTGGGCGGCCGTCACCGTGCTCGGCGTCCTCGGTTATCTGCTCAATCAGGTTTTCCTGATTCTGGAACGCCGGGCGGTGGCGCATTATGGCGCGACCGAATAAAGCCGCCCGGGAATGAAGAAGATTGCCGGACGGCTGTTCCTTTTCCCCGGCACGCTTTGTTCACGAACTCAACTCTTTGGGAGCGTTCATGCGTCTGTTACTCGCGGCGGTCGCCCTCGCCCTGGCGGTGACCGGGTGCGGCGGGGCGGATCCACGGCCGTCGTCCGGCGGGCCGGAGAAGGCCGTGCTGAACCTCGGCATGCTGGCCCTTCCCGAGGTCGCCCCCGTCCAGATCGGCATCGACAAGGGCTTCTTCGCGGCGGAGGGGCTGACCGTCAAGCCCGTCGTGATCCAGGGCGGGGCCGCCGCGATGCCCGACCTGATCAGCGGCAAGCTCGACGTCCTGCACAGCAACTACGTCTCGGCGATGCTGGCCGCCTCGCGTGGCGTGGGCCGCTTGAAGGTCGTGGGCGACGCCTACGCGGCCAAGCCCGGCAACTTCGTCCTCATGACGCGGAAGGACTCGCCCGTCACGAAGCTGGCCGACCTCAAGGGCAGGAAGGTCGGCGTCAACACCCTCGGCAACGTCGCCACCCTGGCCGTGAGCGCGCTGCTCAAGCCCGCCGGCGTGGCGCCCGCCGACATCACCTTCGTCGAACGGCCCTTCCCGCAGATGGCCGGCGCCCTGGCCAACGGCGACGTGGACGCCGCCGTGCTGCCCGAGCCGTTCTGGCAGACCGCGGCCGCCACCAGCGGCGCCCGCAGCCTGTCGGACCTGTTCACCGGCGCGACCGCCGACTTCCCGATGGCGGGCTACCTGACCACCGAGCGCTTCGCGGCCGACAATCCGCGCACGGTGGCCGCCTTCCAGCGCGGCCTGCGCAAGGCGGTGGACCTGGCGATCGCCGACCCGGCCCAGGCCAAGGCCGCGCTGCTCAAGTACACGAAGATCGACAAGGCGACCGCCGACCTGATGGCGCTGGGCGGCTACTCCACCAGCGTCGACAAGGCCAGGTTGCAGCGCGTGGCCGACCTCATGCTGGAGTTCAAGGGCAACGGCTACCTGGAGGCGCCGTTCGACGTCTCCACCCTGCTCCTTCCCGGCGGCTCCTCATGACGGGCCTCGCGGGACGACGCCCGCGGCGGGTGGTCATCGCCGGGGCGGGCATCGCCGGGCTCACCGCCGCCCTCAGCCTGCACGCGGCCGGCATCACGGACGTGACCGTGCGCGAGGCCGTCAAGGACATCCGGCCGCTCGGCGTGGGCATCAACCTGCTGCCGCACGCCGTGCGCGAGCTCATCGAGCTCGGCCTGGGCGACCGTCTGGCCCGCATCGGCGTCGAGACGGCCGACCTGACCTTCGTCACCCGGCGCGGGCAGCACATCTGGACCGAGCCGCGCGGCCGGGCCGCGGGCCACGCCTGGCCCCAGTACTCGATCCACCGCGGCCGGCTGCAGGTCATGCTCCTCGACGCGGTACGCGAGCGGCTCGGCCCGGACGCCGTGGTGACCGGCTCCCCCGTCACCGGGCTCGACCACGACGCCGACCTGCTCGTCGGCGCCGACGGCATCCGCTCCGGCGTCAGGGCCGCGCTGTTCCCCGAGGAGGGAGAGCCGCTGTGGGGCGGTCACGTGCTGTGGCGCGGCACGTCGCGCGTCCGGCCGTTCCTGACCGGCCGATCCATGATCATGGCGGGCGACGGCGCCCAGAAGATCGTCATCTATCCGATCGCGCCGCCCGACCCCGACGGCACGCAGCTCGTCAACTGGGCCATCCAGCACCGGGCCCCCGAGACCGTCCCCCGGGGCGACTGGAACCGGGAGGTGGAGGTCGGCAAGTTCCTGCACCACGTGGCCGACGTGCGCTCCGACGCCCTCGACATCCCCGGCCTCATCGCCTCGGCCGACAAGGCGTACGAGTACCCGCTGGTGGACCGGGACCCGCTGCCGTACTGGTCGTCGGGGACGGTGACGCTGATGGGCGACGCCGCGCACCCGATGTACCCGACCGGGTCCAACGGCGGCACGCAGGCCGTCGTCGACGCCCGCGTGCTGGCCCACGCGCTGGCCACCGGCCAGGGCCTGGAGTTCTACGAGAGCCGGCGGCGGCCGGTCACGAACCGGATCGTGCTGGCCAACCGGGAGGACGGGCCCGAGGTCGTCCTGCGGCTGGCGCACGAACGCGCCCCTGACGGGTTCGCCGACATCGAGGAGGTCATCCCCCGGGACACGCTGGAGAAGATCGCGCTGCACTACAAGCAGCTCGCGGGCTTCGAGCCGGCCACCCTGAACGCCCGCCCCAGCTGGTCGGTCCCCCCGGGCACCGGCCAGGGGCCTGTTCCCCTGAACGCCGGTCAAGGGCCTGTTCCCCTGAACGCCGGTCAGGAGTCGGTTCCACTGAACGCCGGGCAGGCCGAGGGCGCGCCCTGACCGGTGTCGCGTCCTGGAGGTGGGTGTGGTGAGGCGGGGGCGCGTGGGCGCCCCCGCGCGGGACCGGGCGCGGCCTCCTACCGCTTCGGCGGGAGGTCGTCCCCGCGGTTGCGGTTGCGGGTGTGCTCGCGCGCGTCGCCGTCCTCGTCGACCTCCAGGCGTTCCCTCCTGACCTGGCCCTCGACGGTCTCCTCGTGCTCGACGCGCTCCTTGTGCACGCGGATGTGCTCGACCGGCCTGGTCTCCTTGCCGATCACCGGCCGCTCCTCGTGCAGGGTGATCTGCTGCTCGTCCTCGCCGATCTCGTACGTGCCGGGCTCGCCGTCCCTGATGGGCTCGCGCTCGATCACGACCTCCTCGTGCGCGAGCGGCACCCTCTCCTGAACGTTCTCGGTCTCGACGTACTTGCGCAGCCGGACGTGGCCGCTCTCGCGGCTCTCCTTGCCGATGCGCAGCTGCTCCTCGGACGTGGTCATGTCGATGTCGCGGTCGCCCACGTCCCTGCCGCGCATCCGGCCCGGCTGCCCCGGCTGGCCCATCGCACCCGGCTGGCCGGTCGGCGGCTGGCCGGTCATGCCCGGGCGCCTGCCGCGTTCCTCGGCCGTCCGCGGCTCTCCGGCGGCCCGCTGGGCCTGCCGCTCCCCCGCGGCGGGCGAGCGCTGGGACGGGATGGTGGACGGCTGCATCCCGTAGTACCGGTAGAGCTCGGCCTCCTCCTCCAGCGACAGGCGGCCGTCCACGTCGATGTTGGGCGCGCCCTTGATCATCTCCTTGTCGAAGGGGACCCTGATCTCGTCCCCGGAACGCCGGGCGTTGGCCAGCGGCACGAAGGTCTGCTTCATGCCGAAGAACCCCGTGCGCACGGTCACCCACTCCGGCTCGCCGGTGCGGTCACTGAGGTAGACCTGGCCCACCTTGCCGATCGACTGTCCGTCCGACCCGATCACATGGCACTCGAGCAGGCTCCGGATCTCTGTTTGCATAGCCACGACGATCCCCCCGATTGTTCGTCCTGGTTCAAAAAGGACAAATACCCCAGAGAGTCGCATTTGCACACACGGGTCGGCCAGTCTTTGCCATAACCGGCCTACGGCGGAGGCACGCCGCGGCCCTCCCGGGAGCCCTCGTAGGCGGCCCGCCGCAGCCGCGTCGTCCATCCGGCCGGACGCAGGCAGGGGGCGCTGTTGAGCACGGGGTCGAAGGTCAGGTCCTCGCCGGGCAGCGCGGTGTGCAGGCGCAGGCGGGCCAGGTAGCGACCGCCCGCCCACAGGTGGAACAGCAGCGGGCCGCGGGCCAGCGCGCCGGGCAGCAGCGCGGGATCGGCGGGCACGCGCTCCCCCTCGGGCCGGGCGACCAGCCGGTACAGACCCGTTCCGTACACGTACGCCGTGAGGCTGGAGTACGGCCCCGACGCGAAGGTGCGGCGCGGCACCGGCAGGGCGCCCACGCCGGTGGACAGCAGCAGGTCGACCCCGTTGGGCAGGCGCACGGCCAGCCCCAGCACGTCGGGCAGCCGTCCAGGCAGGGACAGCCCCTTGGACAGCCGGGCCCGCACCTCGTGCTCGCCCGGCTCCCCCAGCGGCGCCGCCTCGACCGTCAGCGTGCCCGCCAGGAGCAGGCCGCGCCGGTGCAGCGCGCGGCCGTGCCGGAGCCCGGCCAGCGCGCGCGCCGCGGCGCGGGCGATGGAGGCGAGCGCGGCCGGCACGCCCGCACGGTCGGGCATCGCGGACGCCCTCGTCAGTAGTCTTCCTGCGCCTTCTTCAGCGCCTTGAGGTGCTCCTGCAGCGTCGGGGACGCGGACTTGGCCAGAGCCACCACCGCCGGCGAGGAGCCCTTGGAGATCTCCTCCTTGGTGGCCTCGATCGCCGTCTTGTGGGCCTTGACCATGCCGACGACGAACTCCTTGTCGAACTCCTTGCCCTTGGCGTCCTGGAGGCGCTTGGCCATGGCGGTCTGCGCGGAGGTCGGCGCGGCGGGAAGCTGGATGGCGAGCTGGCTCGCGGTCTCGGTCACCTTCTTGTCGAACTGGGAGTGGTCGTCGACGAGCATCCGGCCGATCGACTTGACCTGGTCGGTGGCGCCCTTCTTCTCGGCCAGGCGGCCCGCCTCGATCTCGGCCAGGTTCCCCTGGTGGATGGTGGCCATCCAGGCCCTGTCCTGCTCGGACGGCTGAGCGTCGGTCCGCGGCGCCAGCCCCGCGGTGTTGGTGGTGGCGTTGTCGCCGCACCCCGACAGGGCGACGACGGCCGCGGCGGCCAGCAGCATGGTCAGACGAGTACGCATGAGGTTTCCTATGACATGGTGACACTTCTCCGACACAGAGAGTAACCACGCGCTCGCGACTTCCTCCTCAGGCGCGCCGCGTCGCACCCCTGGCCGGATGTCGCGGGCCGCCGCCGGGGTCCGTCATCATGTTGACGGACGTGACGCGGTCGACGCGACCGCCGAGAGCGCGAGGAGAAGGATGACGCCACCGGCCCGATCACCGGAGCAGCGCAAGCAGGACACGCTCGACCGGCTCGAACACGACGTAGACGCCTGGGTGGCCACGGCGGGCGACGGCGGCCCGTACATGACGCCGCTGTCGTTCCTGTGGGACGGGCACCGGCTCCTGCTCTCCACCGCCGACGCCACGCCCACCGCCCGCAACCTGCTCGACAGCGGCACCGTGCGGCTCGGCCTGGGCCTGACCAGGGACGTCGTCCTCATCCACGGCACCGTGACCGCGCAGCCGGCCACCACGATCCCGGACGACATCGGCGACGCGTTCGCGGTGAAGACCGGGTTCGACCCGCGGGTGTCGCGTGGGCCGTACACGTACTTCTGGATCACGCCGGTGCTGGTGCAGGCGTGGCGCGAGGTGAACGAACTCGCGGGGCGCGACCTCATGCTCGACGGGAAGTGGACCGTCTGACCCGACCCCGGGCAGGAATTCCCGGTAAAGAAAACGCCGAGAAGGGTTGGGCTCCGGCTTGGGGGGAATGGCAGGCAACTTCTGTACGTCGACCGTTTGGAGGAGCCGTAGTGCTCACCCTGACAGCCAACGCAGCCCAGGCCATCCGCGACCTGACCGCGTCCGCGCCGGAACCCGCCCAGGGCGGGATCCGCATCTCGTCGCAGGGCGAGGGCGCGAACTCGCTCACCCTCTCCCTGGCCACGGCCCCTGAGCCGGCCGACGAGGTGGTCGAGACCGAGGGCGCGCGGGTCTACCTCGATCCCGTGGCCGCGACCGTGCTGGACGACAAGTCCCTCGACGCCGGGGCCGACGCGCAGGGGAGCGTGTCGTTCATGGTGACCCCGCAGGCGGTGTGACGGGCAGCCGCCGTACCGGTGATCACGCCGGTACGGCGGCCCCGCACCCGGGTCAGCCGGCCAGGAGCTTGTGCAGGTAGCGGATCTGCTCCTCGGTCTGGTAGCCCGACCCGCCCTCGTGCCCGTTCCAGGGCCAGACGGTGATCTCCTTCGGCCCCTGCCAGTGGTTGTAGGCGGCGAAGACCGTGGAGGGCGGGCAGACGTAGTCCATGAGCGCGACCGAGTACAGCACGGGCACCCGGCCGCGGGCGGCGAAGTTGACGCCGTCGAAGTACGACAGCGTGCGGAACACCTGGTCGGCGCCTTCCCGGCGGGAGGCCAGGAAGCGCACCAGCTCCTGGTACGGGTCCCTGTCGGTGATCTCCACCGCCCGCCGGAAGTGCGTCAGGAACGGCACGTCCACCAGCGCGGCCCGCACCGACGGGCGCAACGCCGCCGTGGCCTGCGCGATCGCGCCGCCCTGGCTGCCGCCCGAGACCACGATGCGCTCGGCGTCCACCGCCGGGTGGGCCGCGGCCACGTCGACCGCCCTGGCCGCGTCGGTGAACACCCGCCGGTAGTAGTAGTCCTCGGGATCGAGGATGCCGCGCGTCATCATGCCGGGCGCCTGGACGTCGGCGCTGCCGTGCGGGTCGCCGGTCGCGCCGGGGCTGGTGGGGCTCGCGCCGCCGTGCCCCCGGGTCTCCATCACGAACACCGCGTACCCGGCCGCGGGCCACAACAGGTGGTCCTTCGGGAACCCGCGCCCGCCGCCGTAACCGATGTAGTGCATCACACACGGCACCGGCTCCCGCACTCCGCGCGGCAGGATGAACCAGCCGCGGATCCGGTGGCCGCCCCACCCGGCGAACGACACGTCGTAGACGTCGACGCCGCTCAGCGGCAGGTCGTAGGGCACGAACTCGGCGGCCGGGTCGAACGCCTCGGCCTCGGCCAGCGTACGGGACCAGAAGTCGTCGAAGTCGGCGGGCTCGTCGCGGTCGGGGAGGTAGGCGCGCAGTTGCTCGATCGGGAGGTCGAACAAGGACATGCGGGGGCTCCAAGCTGTAGGCAACCCTGATATTTCACCTCATCAGCCCAGGTAAGCGCTATCCGCCGTCGGCGGAAGCTGAAAGCGCGCGTGCGGGGTAGTGGTGATCGCGTGACCGAATACGTGATCGAGGTTCCCTCCTCCCATCTCTATCCCGGCCTGGTGCTGGAGGCCCCCGCGCACGCCGCGGACTTCCTCGTGCTGTTCGCCGACGACTCCGAGTCGCGGGCCCAGCTCCTCGGCGACGCCTCAGGACGTCCGGTGCTCAGGGTCGGCGGATACATGACCACGAACGGCACCGTCATCGACGAGCGGGTGTGGACCGTGCGCGAGACGCTGCGCACCGGCGACCGCCTGCGCATCCGCCTGGGCCGCTCGCTTCCCTCCCCCGTCGGGGGCTAGCGTCCCCTTTGTGAGGTCTTTCGCCGGGATGGTGGCGGGCGCCGCGGTGCTCGCGCTGTCGCCCGTGGCCGGGCTGGCCGCGCTGGCCGGGACGGCGATGGTGGGCGCGCGGCCCGGGGTGTTCACGGTGACCGGGCTCGCGGTGTTCGCCTCGGTGCTCTATCTCGGGCTGCTGCTGTGCGTGCCGCGGCCGGGCGCGACGTGGGGGCGGTGGTTACGGGCGGCGCTGATCCTGGCCGTGGAGGTGGCGGTGGTCTGGCGGGTCGCGGACGCGACGCTGACCCCGCCGCCGGTGCCGGCCGCGGCCCCGTCGCCGGTGGCCGGGCAGCGCGAGTGGCGGCTGCCGACGGGCTCGCGGCTGGCGTACGTACGGGTCGCGCCGAAGCGGGTGACCCGTACGGAGCCGGTGGTGTTCCTGTCCGGCGGGGCCGGCCTGGCGGACCTGGCCGGCGATCCGGCGTTCTACCGGCGGCTGGCCGCCGACGGGCACGAGGTGTACGTCTACGACCGGGTGGGCGCGGGACGTTCGGCGCGGCTGCCGGACCCGGCCGCGTACGGGCTGGGGCGCGACGTGGCGGACCTGGAGCAGGTGCGCCAGGCGATCGGCGCCCGCCGCCTGAACCTGGTCGCGCGCGGCGAGGGCGCCCGGCTCGCGGCGGCCTACCTGTCCGCCCATCCGGACGGGGTGGCCAGGGCGGTGCTCGCCTCCCCCGCCGATCTCGACCGCGCCCGTGCCGCGACGCTCCTGGACGACGGCCCGCCCAGCCCCAGGATGCTGGCGGTCCACACGCTGCTGCGGGTCGAACCGGCGGCGGCGCACGCCTTCGCCGGCGACGCCGAACTCGACGCCCGAGCCGTCGGCGCCGCCGTGTGCGCGAAGGGCCGTCCCGCCGAGAAGCCGCCCCTGACCCAGTTGGACGGTTCGGGTGGGTATGCGGGGCTGGTGGATCGGCCGTCGCCGCCTGGGATGCGGGAGGGGCTGGCCCGGGTGGCGGCGCCCGTGCTGGTGGTCAAGGGGCCGTGCGACGGGGAGAGCTGGTCGGCGGCCACCGACGTCCGGAAGGCGATCCCCGGTGCCGGGCTCGTCTACGCCGAGGGGCGGGGGGCGTACCTGGCGACGCTGCGGGCGTTCCTGGCGGGCCGGGCGGTGCCCCCGTACGAGGGCGCCACCCCGCCGCCCGGCTACCGGGGCCCGTGGTGACCCCGGATCAGCGGTCCTGTGTCCGGGACTCCGGGCGGCCGGGGCGGGCGCAGGAGCCGGCCGTGGCCGCCGCCACCTTCCAGCCCGCGTCCGGGAACGGCGACATGAAGTGGGTCAGCAGGTCCACCGCGTAGTCGGGGGCCTGCCCACCGGGGTCGAGGAAGGACACCATCTGCGGGCCGTCGGAGCCGCGCAGGGTGATCGAGCCGCCCCTTCCGCCGGAGGCGAAGCCGGGTTTGGCGTCCACGGTGAGGCAGGCGAGCCCGATCCCGGCGGCGGCGATCTCCTGGCGGGCGCCGATGCGGCGCATGCGCTGGTCGTAGCGGCGCAGGGCCAGCGAGGTGGCCTTGGTGAGCCGCAGGGAGCCGGTGAAGGCGTCCGCGCCGATCCTCCTGCTCAGGCCGACCCGCAGGGAGACGTCCGGCCGCAGGTCCACGCCCTTGGCGGCCAGATGGAGGCGGTCGTAGGCGCCCTCGAAGCCGGGCGCGAGGAACCCGGCCGCGGGCGGGGCCTTGAGCCCGAACGGGATCCGTCCCGGCCGTACCCGCAACCAGGACACGCGCCGGACCGCCAGCGACACCTCCCGCACGGCGCTCGCGCCGAACGCGAAGTCCCCGCCGACCTGGTAGGTGAGGAACCCCGAGGTGTACGGGACCTCCTTGGACACCGCGATCCGCTGCCGCTGGACCGGGCCCACGCGCAACCCGGCGCCCACCGCGATCCGGCCCGTCGGCCCCGGTTTCGAGACCAGGTCGAGCGACTGGTCGGGGTTGAGCCGGATCGTCGTGTCGGCGGCCAGGTCCTCGACCGCGAGCGAGACGCCGCCGAGCCGCCCGGACGGGTCCACCAGGCGGCCGTCCACGGCCAGCCGGCCGTCCAGGGTGCTCGCGCCGCCCCGGTAGGTGAGCGTGGGGACGCTCAGCCCGGCGGCCGAGGCGTCGGCGTCCATGCCGAGCACCGCCGGGACGTCGGTCAGGCGCAGCCCGCCGCTGCCCCGGCCGGGCAGGGTGACCTCGGCGGTCAGGCGTTCGACCGGCGCGGAGTTCCGTACCCGGATGCGGGTCCTGGCCCCGTACGTGCCTTGCACGTCCACGGCGGCGGGCACCGGGTCGAGGGCGACGTGGCCGCGCAGCCCGCCCGCCTCGGCCCGCACGTCGAGCGCGCCCAGCGTGGCCGGCGGCTCGACGCGGTAGGCGACGTGCCCGGCGTCCAGCGGGCCCAGTGACATCCGGGTGATCCTCGGCGGCAGCCGGGTCAGCGTGGCCCGCGCCTTGACCGGGACCGGCGCGAGCACGCTGCTGGCCAGGTGGAGGGCGAGGGTCCGGCGCCTGGGCGCGAACCCGGAGAAGGCGAACGTGCCGCCCGCCGGGTCGATCGTCACCTGGCTGGGCAGGCCGGTGACGTCGAGGTAGCCCTGCAGGCCGTAGCAGCCGCGTCGTGCCGTGCAGAACGGGCCCTGCCCGCAGCCCCCGGCCGGGCAGCCGCCGTCCACCAGCGAGAGGCCGCCCTCGACGGCGGGCGCGGGACGCATGCGGGCCAGCGCGGCGGTCCTGCCGAGCCAGGCGCGGGCGGTCACGCCGAGCCGGGAGCCGGAGTAGGTGAGCCTGCCCTCGGGCGTGGCGGCGACGCTCAGGTCGCCCGGCACCGGCCCCACCCTGCCGAGGACGCCGAAGCGCACGTCCCCCAGGACGATGTCGGCGTCCACGGCCAGCCGCTGCCGGGCGGCGCGGAACCGGGCCAGGAAGCCCTGGCCGGACGGGCTGAGCTCGACCCGCGACAGGCCCCTGACCAGCACGCTGGCGTCCAGGTCGCCGCCGGCCCGGTCGTAGTGGGCGGCCAGGTGCGGGCCGTCGGGGGACGTGGCGCCGTCGTGGTTGGCGACGGCGAGGGCCGCCGACCCCACCGGGCCGGACAGCCCGCGGAAGCGGTAGCCGCCGCCCTTCCAGGCGGCCTCGAAGCGGGCCGGGACGCCGGTCACGTCGGCGGCGGCCCTGAGCACCCGGCCGGCCGTCCTGATCCGGGCCAGCGCCGACACCTTGGCCACGGGGGCGCTCGCGGTCCAGGCGAGGGTCCCGGCCGCGGTGTCGGCGGCCAGTTCGGCCCGTTTCGGCACCCCGTCCACCGCCACCCGCACGTCGTCCCCGGCTGGGGCGCCGTCGAGGGTGGTGACGTACGACCTGGCCGCGTAGAGGCGCAGGCCGCGGAGCCGGCCGGACGTGGTGGCCGCGACCGACGAGCGCGCGCCCAGCGTCCAGGCGGTCCTGACGTCCCCGCGCACCCCGCGGACCGTGCCGTCGATCGTCGGCCCGCTCCGGACGTCGGCGTAGGCCGCCCGGACCCGGTCGATCACGCCGCCGGCCCGGTAGACGGCCGTCCCGGCGGCCGGGTCGAGGGTGAGGTCGGCCTCGGCGGGCGTGTTGGAGATCTCGAGGCGTGCCAGGCGCCTCCCGTCGAGGCCGGCCGCGGCCACGAAGGACCTGCCGCTCGCTCTGGCCTCCAGGTGGGCGTGCGGCGCGCTCCCGTACGTGACGTCGACTTTCGACACGCCGGACAGCAGCGCCGAGACGCCGGTGGCGGCGCCGTTCCTGATCAGGGTGACGTGGCCGCCGGCGGGGCTGGAGATCGCGCCGCCGCCGCGTTGCAGGACCGCGGCGAACCGGCCGATCGGCGAACTGGCCGTCTGCGTGACGCGGTGCGCGGCCGGGTCGTTCTCCATCCGGACCCGGGCCGGCAGACCGCTCAGCTCGGCCCGCAGCACGGTCCTGGACGCGGCCCGGTCGTAGTAGAGCACCTTGGCCGAGCCCGTCCGCGCGGGCCCGGACGACTCGACGGTCAGGCTCTGCCTGCCGCCGGACGAGACGTGGGCGGCGGTGAAGGAGCGGGGCACCTCGCGCAGCTCGGCGCTCGCCGCCGTGGCCAGGCGGCCGTCGCGGTAGAGGTGGCTGTGCAGCTCGGCGCGGGCGATCGGGGCGGGGGCGGTGAAGCGCATCCGTCCGCCCGCCAGGCGCACCTGGGCGCGGGTGGGCATGCGGTCCAGTACGGCCTGCGTGTAGCGGCCCGGGGAGACGGCGACCGCGTCCAGCCTGGCGGACCGGGAGGCGGTGACGTCCAGCTCGACCGCCGGGGAGGTGATGGCGGCCGGGGTGGGTGAGCCGAGGGTGGCCTCGACGGTGAGCCGTTCGGTGGCGGGGGTCTGGCGCAGGCTCACCGCCGTGCGTCCGGTCAGCCCCACCAGGGTGACGGCGGACGGTCCCGGGTCCTTGCGGGTGACGCTCGCCCTGACCGTCCGGCCGTCCGGGTCGATGGTGAACGTCCCGCGGTCGAGCACCGACAGCGACGCGCCGCCGCGCAGGCCGTCGAACCCGACGGTCACCCTGCCGTCGTACTCGGCCCAGACCAGTGCCCTGATCCTCTTCCCGGACAGGCTCCTGACGGCGAACCCGAGCCCGATGCCCCCGTTCCCGGGGTTCGCGGCGGGCACCAGGTCGGCCGCCAGGTCGGGGAGGCCGTCGCCGGTGACGTCCGCGGCGACCGGCAGGGCGACGGGCCTGCGCGCCGAACACGCCACCGCCCGCTCCACCCCCACCACGCACAACCGGTACATCACCCCTCGCCTCCTCGGCAGAGCCCCACCGGCCGCATCACCCACCGGCCCTCTCGGCGAAACGGCCGCGCGGCCTCCCTGGGGGCGGATCGGGGGGTGGATGTCCAGGCGAAGGGCGTCCAGGGCCCTGGTGACCGCCCGGGGCGGGGACAGGAGGGTCAGCGGGGCGGCGCCGGTCGTGTCGGGGAGGAGGGCGGCGGGGTCGGGGGCCCGCCGCCCGAGCCCCTGCCGTTCCTGCCGCCGAGCGGCCTGGGCGGCGATGGCGTCGGCGAGGCCCGTCCCGGCGGGCGTGGTGATCTCCGGCCGTTCCGGCCCCACCGGCCCCTTCCCCATCGGCCGTACGGCGGGCGACGGCCCCGACGGGACCCGCACCACGGCAGGCGGCGGCTCCGGAACCGCGGGCACCGCCTTCGCCGTCACCTGACCACCCGTCGACGCCTGGACGACTCGCGCAGTCGCGGCGTGACCGGAGGCGGCGACGGGCGGACCTACCAGTGCGGTGGCTGCGATGGACGTCGAAGCGAGCACGCGCAGAAGGGCGTGCGGCATGAAGCGTTCCCCCGAACCCGTCTAACTCATCCCATCAGAAACAATGGTCACGAGATGACCATATTTCCTCACTAATCGTCAAACGCGGCGCAACATGGAACTTCAGTTTCCGCCCACACCCCTCGCCCCCGCCGACGCGTTCGCAACCGTCCCCCGGCACACCGGCCACGCCGGACAGCCGGGCGGGGCCGGCGGCGTACACCAGGCGCCGCTCGGCGGCCGGGACGGACGCGGCGACGATGGCCGGCGACATGGCGGCGCTGATCACGGTCGAGACGTTGACCAGCATGAGCCGTACACCGTCGACCACACCGAGCCGGTCCTGCGGCGCGTCCATCGTGATCGCGGTGGTGTCGGCCGTGATGAACAGCCCGCCGCCGACCCCGAGGGTGGGGATCGGAGTCGGCGCCCGGGGTGGGGGATGTTCAGCCCAGTGTGCGTAGGGCCTGTTCCGCGGTGTCGCCGACGCCGACGGCCACCTCGCCGCCGTCGCCGTCACGCGCCACGGCGATCACGCCGGACCCGGTCGGATGGCGGCTCAGGGTGACCGTGCAGCCGTCACGCAGCAGCGTCTCCACGTCGGGCGTCCCCGGCGGCGCGGCCCGCTCACCGGACCCGGGCCCGAGCAGGCGGGTGGCCGCGATCAGCGCGGCGACCGGCGTCCGGTGCCGGGCCAGCAGCACGGGGCTGTCGTCGTACGGCTCCGAGACCTGCCGGACGAGCTCCCCCAGCTTCGCCTTGGCCGTGGACAACGACACCACGGGCAACCCGGTCAGCATCCCCGGAACCTTGGACAGCGGCACCAGAGCGGCCCACTCCCAGCGCTCCCGCGTGATCAGCGTGATCTGCCCCTCGCCCGCCGCGCCCACCAGCGCCCCCCAGCGGGACCGTGCCTCCTCGACCCCGATGGGCACGCCCAGCCTGTCCTCCATCTCGCTGTAATTGATCATGAGAAAACCGTAAGGCACCTTACGATATTCGCGCAAGGATTCTCGCCCGCCGCCGCGTGCGGCGCGCTCACCTCCCGCGACGCACCCTCCGGACGAGGTCCTCGGCGGCCTGCCGCCACTGCGGGTACTCGAAGTCGAAACCCGCCTCCAGCAGCCGGCCCGGGACGACCCGGCGGCTCTTGAGCAGCAGCTCGGTGTCGGACCGCAGCGCGTACGCGCCGAGCTCGGCCATCCACCGCGTCGCGGGCAGGCCCACCGGCACGCCCCAGGCGGACCTCAGCGTGCGCATGAACGCGGCCTGCGGCAGCGGACCGGGCGCGGCCAGGTTGACCGGTCCGGCGAGGTCTTCCCGCCCCGCCAGGAACTCGACCGCGCGGACGAGGTCGCGGTCGTGGATCCAGGACACGTACTGGGCGCCGCCCGCCAGCGGCCCGCCGAGGCCGAGCCGGGTCATGCGCAGCAGCACGTCGAAGACGCCGCCACGGTCGGGGCTCATCACCATGGCGGTGCGCAGGGCGACCTTGCGCGTGTGCGGGGTCCCGGCCCGCTCCTGCTCCCGCTCCCACGCCTTGGCGATCTCGACGCTGTAGCGCCAGTAGCCCGGGACGCCGGGCTCCGCACCGCCGATCAGGCCGGTCGCCTCGTCGTTGGGCGCGTCGAAGCGGTGGGCGTAGACGGTGGCGGTGCTCATCTGCAGCCAGACCCGGGGAGGACGTGCGGCGGCGGCGATCGCCCGTCCCACGACCCGGGTGGAGCGCACCCGCGAGTCCATCATGGCCCGCAGGTTGGCGGGGGTGTAACGGCAGTTCACGCTCCGCCCGGCCAGGTTGACCACGAGGTCGCTGCCGTCGATCTCCCGCGCCCACGCGCCCAGGGTCTCGCCGTCCCAGGCGACCTCGCCCTTGCGGGACGGCCTGCGGGTCAGCACCACGACCTCGTGGCCGGCGGCGGTCAGCGCCCGGCGGAGAAGCTCGCCGACCTGCCCGGTTCCTCCGGGAATCACCGTCTTCACCTTGCCGACCCTACTCCCGTCTTTTGAACGCGTTCAGGGCGGGCCCGCGCAACGGGGTCGCACGCTCGTAGCGGTGGAGGGTCCTGGTCAGGGTCGGGCGGGAGTTCGTCGTCGCGGCGGATCAGGCCGCGAGGGCGTCCAGGGCGTGCGTGTCCTCGTCGGTCAGGGCGAGGTCGGCGGCGGCCAGGTTCTCCTCCAGGTGGACGGCCGAGCCGGTGCCTGGCGTCGGCAGGAGGACCGGGGAGCGGTGCAGCAGCCACGCCAGCGCCACCTGCCCGGACGTCGCGCCGTGCCGGGCCGCCACCCGCTCGATCGCCGCCCCCGTCCCGGCGCCCGCGGCGAGGGAGCCGTTCCCCAGGGGGAACCACGGCAGGAACGCGATGCCCAGTTCCGCGCACCGCGCCAGCACCGGCTCCGACTCCCGGTCCAGCACGTTGAACCGGTTCTGCACCGACGCCGGCCGCAGGACGGTCAGCGCCTCGTCGAGCTGGTCCAGGGTGACGGTGTCGAGCCCGATGTGCCGGATCTTGCCCTCTTCGCGCAGTTCGGCCAGCGTGCCGAGCTGGTCGGCGAGCGGCACCGCGGGGTCGATGCGGTGGAGCTGGTACAGGTCGATGGTGTCGGTGCGCAGGCGGCGCAGGCTCGCCTCGCACATGGCACGCAGATCCTCGGGCCGTCCGGCGGGGTGCCACCTGTCCGGCCCGGTACGGATCACACCGCCCTTGGTGGCCAGCACCAGGTCGCCGGGGTACGGATGAAGGGCCTGGGCGATCAGCTCCTCGGCGATGTCCGGGCCGTAGTTGTCGGCGGTGTCGATGAGCGTCACGCCGCGGTCGACGGCCAGGTGCAGGAGCGCGACCGCATCGCCCGGCGTCAGGCGCGGGCCCCAGTAGCCGGGGCCCGTGAGCTGGGCGGTGCCGTAGCCGAGGCGTCGCACCCGCAGCTCACCGGCGATCTCGAACGTCCTGCCCACCACCGCGCCCGCCTTTCCCCTGATGAAAGCGTCCCCTGATGAAGCGCCCATCGTACGGCGGCCTCACCGCCGGGACCGCCGTACCCCCTGATGGGGACACCGTTGGCGAGGCAGATCAAATGGCAGCGGCGCGAAGGGCAGCCTGGCCGGGCCACCAGCTTGCCCTGGGCCGACGGAACCGATCGAGGCGGACTCCGCGTGCGCTTTTCCATGCGTGACTGCAGGGCCGGTCCCAGCCTCTGCGCCCGGGGAGCCGGCTGGTCGACCACCCCATATTTCGTGGACGTCCGCCGGACGCTTTGCGACCATCGCACGGTGACAGATGAAGCCGATCGCCGGACGTCGTTCCCCACCGGTCCGAAGCATGTGCGCTTTGTCGCGTTGTCGAGCACCGCGATGTCCGCCCTGCTCGATGGGGATCTGGCCACGGCCGGCAGAACGGCTGGGGTCGCTCTGACCGAGTACTTCGTGACGGACAGAGCACGGTGGTTGTGGCGGGTTCGCATCGACCAGATGGCCGCCGATCCCGACCACGCACGGTGGATGGTGCGGCAGGCGGTGATCGGGCCGGAAGATGTCGTCGTCGGTCATGCCGGCTTTCACGGACCGCCCGACGAGGCGGGCATGGTGGAGATCGGGTACGCGGTTGCTCCCGACTTCCGTCGCCAGGGCTATGGCCGGGCCATTCTGATCGAGTTGCTGCGTCGGGCCGCCGCCGAACCGGCGGTCAAGACCGTACGGGCGACGATCAGTCCCGACAATGTGGCGTCACTGGCCACGATCGCGGGCTTCGGCTTCGTCGAGGTCGGAGAAGACTGGGACGAAGAGGACGGTCGCGGACTCATCTTTGAAGCCCCCGCCAACCGCAGCCGGTAGGTGCAACCCTCCTCGTCCCGAACCGGCCCTCATTCTGTTGCTCTCAGCAGTGAAGCCGGCTCGGCACACAGCTCCTGACATGGGACAGGCCCCGGCCGGGAGCCTGGGCCAGGCATCCGGCGCTCCAAGTGTGCTCAGAGTGTGGCCACCACCGCGTAGCGCTCGTCGGTGATCTCCTTGCCCCACAACGCCGGGTCGGGCAGGGGATGCACCCGGAGGTCGCCGACCAGGGGACGGAGGGCCGTGGTCAGGTTGTCTGCGGTGACGCCGCCCATCCACGGGAAATGCTCACCCGGCACGTAGTCGGACTGCCCGCCGGAGGTCTGCCAGCGGCCCTCGACCAGCACCAGCCGGCCGCCGGGGCGCAGCAGCGACACCCAGCGGGCCAGCGCCGCCTCCGGATCGGGGATGGTCCACAGCAGGTGGCGGGCGAGCACGACGTCGAAGCGGCGGTCGCCGACGGGCGGGGCGGCCGCGTCTCCCGTCAGCACCGTGGCGCCGGTGGCGGCCAGCTTGGCGCGGGCGCGTTCGACCATCCGCGGGGCCAGGTCGACGGCGGTCAGCCGATGGCCCTGGACGGCCAGCAGCAACGACAACGAGCCCGTGCCGCAGCCCAGGTCGAGCACGTCGAGCGGCCCGGCGGGCACCCACTCGGCCAGCCGCGCCGCCCAGGCGGCCCTGACCTCGGGGTCGCGGAGCCCGTGGTCGGCCTCGTCGTCGAAGGAGTCGGCGGCGGCGTCCCAGAAGCCTGCGATGGTCGTCATGACTCGCATCCTGGCAGGCGGCCCCGACAGTTTCGCGCCTGCGGCCGAACGCCCCCAGGCGCGAGGTGGGCGGTCGCGATCGGGAGAACCTGGTGTACTGGTCTGACCAGTCGCTAGTGTTTCTCAGCATGACGGGATATGACGCGCTGTTCCGCCTCGACGGGCGGCGGGCCGTGGTGATCGGGGCCGGCAGCGGGATCGGCAGGGAGTCGGCGTTCGCCCTGGCCGCGCACGGGGCGTCCGTGGTGTGCGTGGACCGGGACCTGGCCGCCGCGCAGGAGACCGCCGCCGGGTGCGGGGGCACGGCCCGGCTGCTCGACGTGCTGGACGCCGACGCCGTCCGGGCGGCCGCCGCGGAGGAGCCGGCCGACGTGCTGGTGTTCACGGCGGCGACGAACGTGCGCAAGCGGCTGCTCGACTACTCCGGCGAGGAGTTCGACCGGGTGGTGGGGCTGAACCTGCGGGCCTCGTTCGACGTGGTGCGGGCGTTCGGCGCCGGGATGGTGCGGCGCGGGCGCGGGTCGATCATCGGGTTCGCGTCGATCCGGGCGTCGGTGACCGAGCCGGGGCAGGGCGTCTACTCGGCCACGAAGGCGGGGCTGGTGCAGTTGCTGCGCACGGCGGCGGCCGAGTTCGGCCCGCACGGCGTGCGCGTCAACGCGATCGCGCCCGGCGTCGTGGAGACCCCGCTGACCAGACAGATCAAGGACAACCCCGACTGGTACGCCGCGTACGCCGCCAAGAGCGCCCTCGGCCGGTGGGCCACCGCGCCCGAGATGGCGGGTGCGGTGGTCTACCTGGCCGGCGACGCGGCGAGCTTCGTGACGGGCTCGGTGTTGTACGTGGACGGCGGTTGGACCGCCGTGGACGGCCGTTTCGATCCACCCAATTAACGCGAATACTCCCGACCGGATGGGGCAGCAGGCACGGGTCCCATTGAAGGGAGGGACTCATGAGAACAGCACGGAGCCACTTAGCACCCGCGGGAATCGCGGCCGTGCTGGCGTTGACCGTGTCCGCCACTGCACCCGCCGCGGCCCAGGCCGCCACCACCGTCCAGCCGGTGGCCGCGCCCGGCGCCGCAGCCGCCCAGTCCGTCCAGGCGTTCCACGCCTCGGCCCAGGACCGGGCGTACCTGCGGCAGGCGCACCGCGGCAATCTCGCCGAGATCGCGGCCGGGAAGGCCGCGCTCCGCAGGTCGCACGACAAGGACGTGCGCGAGATCGCCTGGCGGCTGATCCGTGACCACCGCAAGCTCGACGCCCGGCTGCGCGAGGTCGCGCACCGGCTGCGCGTCAGCCTTCCTGACGCGCCGAGCGCCGCCCAGCGCGACGACCTGGACGCGGTGCTCGCCCGCCGGTCCGGTCACCGGTTCGACCGGGCGTGGCTGCGCCTGGAGGCCGGGGCGCACGAGCGGACGCTCACGCTGATCAGGCGCGAGCTGCGGGACGGTCACTCCGGCTGGGTGCGGGACCTGGCGCGCGACGGCGCCCCCGTGGTCCGGCACCACCTGCGCGAGGTCCGCGCAGAGCTCGACCGGCACACCCGCTGACCGGGCGTGCACCGTCCCGCCCCGTGACCGGGACGCGAACCGTCTGACCGGGACGCGAACCGTCCGCCTGGAGACGTGAACCCTCCGGCCAGGACGGCAACCGTCCGACTGCGGACGTGAACCGTCCGGCCAGGACGGCAACCGTCCGACTGGGGACGTGAACCGTCTGATCGGGACGGTGGCCGTCGCGGTCACGGGCGTGATCCCCGGGCGGGGGCGCCCCCGCCCCCGCCCGGGTCAGGTCGCGGGACTCAGCCGCACCTGCACCGGCCGTCCGTGCACGGTCTCGAACTCCAGGGCCGTGCACGGCCCGGTGATCCTGGCCCGGCAGGGTTGGCCGGCGTCCGCCCGCCACCGCCCGTCCAGGGTCACTTTCATGCGGTGCGGGTGGCTGGGGCTGGCCAGCCAGGGCCGCGACCACGGGCTGTAGTGCCCGACGTAGCGGCCCTTCTCGTACTGGTCGTGGTCGATCCCGCCGTACAGGCGCAGGTCGGGATCGCATACCGCGATCACCAGCGTCTCCCCCTCCGTACGGACGAGCAGCATCGAAGGCGTGTCGACCTCGCGGACCAGACCTTCCAGACGGGTGCGCTCGAACACCGCGTACCCCGTGATGCCGGTGCCGCGATCCCGTACGACGTGGGCCGCCGTGTCGGCGCGCAGCACCTGGTAAGGGGCGCGCGCCGCGTCCTCCATCGCGGCGGCGAAGCCGGCCATGCGCTCGGCCGTGGCGTTGACCACCATCGCGTACTCGTACGTCCCGTTCCGAGGGGCGGTGCCGTGCCTGATCCAGGCCGTGGCGAAGTCTCCGCTGGTGGGCTCTTCCGTGGCGTTGTTGCGGGAGGTCTGGGCCGAGCGGGTCAGGGCCACTTTCTGCCCGGGTGCCAGGTAGTAGCCGATGCCCTTGTCGTCGAGCAGCCAGCGCGGGCCGCCGTCGAGCGCCTGGTGCGGGAAGGCCGTGACCGCGGCGCCGTCCACCACGGTGGGCGCGTTCCTGGCCGGCAGCCGGGTCTGGAAGAGGGTGGTCTCCGTCTCGTCCGCGGCGTCGTCGTTGGTGATGCCGGTGCCCAGGGCCACGACGCGGTCGTCGAACAGGAACACCGACTTGCGGGCCCGGTGCGTGCCGTCGTACTTGGGGTGTCCGTGCAGGTCCATGGCGAACAGGGCGTTGCGTCCGTCGATGGTGCAGGCTCCGGCGAAACGGGAGTCGGTGAGGAGCATCTCCTCGATGGCCCCGGTCAGGTCACCCTTGAGCCGGTCGAGCGGTTTGTGGATGACCGTGGTGCCGGGGCGGCGGTTCCAGTCCCAGCCGGGCTGGGCGTAGCCGCTGTCCTGGTTGGTGACGGGGTCGCCGCGGTGCAGGACCTGGATCTGGCCGTAGGTGTTGTAGCGGCCGTACCAGTTGGCGCCGACGTAGATCTCGGTGCTCCACAGGTAGCGGTTGTGCCCGCGTACGGTGATCTGCCATTCGTCGCGGCGGTGCACCGCGAGCGCGGCGTAGTTGAGCGCCCAGGCGCCGGTCGGAGCCGGTTCCGGGGCGATGCCGCGCGCGGCGAGCCGGGCCGCGAGCTCCTTCTGCCGCTGCGTCGGGTTGCCGGGCAGCAGCCGCAGGAAGGCGGCGGCGATCTCGTCGTCGATCGGGGCCAGCCACTCGAACGGGACGATCGACAACGCCGTGGCGCCGCTGGGGTTGCGGCCGCTGATCGAGATCGGCCAGTGGTTCTTGTTCGCGTAGACGCGCTGCGTGAGCAGCGCCTTGCGCAGCCAGCCGGACGCCTCGGGCGAGATCGCGAACGAGCCGCCGTGCAGCACGTAGACCAGCGGCGCCAGCCCGGCGAAGCCGTCACGGACGTAGTCGGGGAAGAAGCCGACGTGGTGGAAGGCGGTGCCGTCCACCTTGATGCCGTCCTGGATGCCGTCGGTGGGCAGCAGGGTGGCGTTCAGCCAGTCGCGCAGCGCCCGCAGGTAGGCCACCTGCTGCGCCTCGCCGTCGCGCAGCAGCACGGCCGCCAGCATGCCGCGGACCGTGGTGTTGTACAGGTCCATCATGCTGCCCCGGGCCATCCGGAAGCCGAAACCGCGGAAGATCCGGCCGAGTCCGCTCAGCCATTCCAGGTCCGCTCGTACCCGCTCGAACTCCCCGGCCTCGCGCAGGGCGTCCCGCATGAGGTAGACGGAGTCGTACAGGCCGCGGACATCGTAGCCGAGGTGGTGGATGGTGCCCTGGCAGCTGCCCTTCGTCCAGCCCTGTTCCCGCAGGTGGGCGACCATGCGCAGGTAGAGCGCGGCCAGCGCGGGACGTTCGGCGGGGGCGGCCTGGTGGGCCTGGGCGATCGTCTTCATCAGATCGGTGCAGGCGCGCAGCGTGACCGGGTTCACGAACGCCTTGAGCTCGGCGGCGATCGCGGCCGGGTAGATCTGCGACTGGTAGGCGTGCGTGGGGCGGCCCTCCAGGGCGGCGACCTGCGCCGTCAGCCCCGGCACGTCCGGCTTGACCTGGGCGGTCAGGTACTCGTCGTGGTAGCGGGTGTGCAGGGCGCGCAGCGAGGCCAGCTCGCCGGCGGACGGCGGCGACAGGTCGGGCTCGACGGTGGCCAGCAGCCGGTCGAAGCGGTGGAGGGCCTGCCAGTGCTGGTTGTCGTACTCGTCGCCCTCGGGGGCGATGTCGGGGAGCTGGTGGTCGCGGCAGGGGGCGTCGGGGCGCAGCGGCACGTTGAGCATGAGCTGGTCGAGGTGCAGGGTCCCGGCCCTGCGCGGGGCGACGATGCGCAGGGTGTCCATGTCGGGGTGGGGCCTGCCGTGCATGTCGTAGGCGTACCGCACCCACGCCGTACGCCACCCGCTGAACCCGAGCCGGAACTCGAACCACAGGTCGGTGCGCTCACCCCGGCCGAACTCGAACCTGAGCACGTCATCCACCGGCTCGGCGTTGTGCACCCACACACAGAACGCGTCCACCAGCCCCTGCCACGCCTGGTCGTCGCCGAGCCGGTAGGGGTCGGGCGCCCACCGCAGCGGCGCCCGCACGGTGATCACGTCGCGGCTCGCGTGCTCCCAGCGCAGCGACCTCGTCCCGCACACGGCGACCCGGTCGCTGATCGACAACGTGGAGCCCGGCCCGGCCGCGAAGTGCGGCGGGACCGCGCTCTCCAGCAGGAACACCGGCGGGTCCATCGCCATGGCCCGCTGCTCCAGCCCCTCCGCGGCCGGTCCGCCCGCCGGTCCGGCCGCCGCCAGTGCCGCCGTCCCCGGGCCGCCACCCACGAGGAAAGCGCTTGCCGCACCCGCCTTGAACACCGTTCTGCGCGTGATCTCCACCATGCGCGCCATCCAACGCGACCGCTGCGGCAAGGTAAAGACATCTGGTCAAACCGTTACCCTCATCGGAGCGAGCAGAGGCTCACGTCCCCGTCGCCGCCGCCGTGGTCCGAAGGGTCCGCGCCGCCCGTGTAGCGGTCCCAGTCCGCCCTGCTCAACATCCGGGAGCCGCCGTCGCACAGGACCTGCCCGGGGTCGACGACCACCTGCCGCAGGTCGTGGAGGTCCCACAGGGAGAAGGTGGTGCTGTCGGGGGCGGCCAGCAGGGCGCTGCGGGCGCCGTCGCTCAACGCCACCCCCCGCACCTCCGACGGGTACCCGCGCAGCCCGGCCAGCCGGACGGGCCGGGAAGGGACGGACAGGTCCCAGAGCGATCCGTTGCCGTTGGAGCCCGCCAGGAGAGCGGTCCCGCCGTCGGGTGTGAGGGCCACGTCGAGCATGTCCGCCGGAGGCATCACGATGACGGCGGTCCGGACCGGGCGGGCCGGACGGGCCGGGTCGCCGAGCGTCCAGACCTCCGCCTGGCTCCGCCAGTCGGCCCCCGGGTCGCGCCGCGCGACGACGAGGACGCGTCCGTCGCCGCTCAGGGCGGCGGCCGTGCCGGTGTGGATGGCCGGGGTCAGCTCGGCCGCCTTCACCGGGTGCGCCGGGTCCGCCAGGTTCCAGATCGTCACCGGGCCATCGTCGGCCGTGGTGACCGCCGTCCTGCCGTCGCCGCTGAGGTCGAGGTCCGCCGTCGGGGAGTCGTGGACGGCGGTGACCGAGCGCCGGGCCGGGTGGTCGCGTACGGTCAGGTCCCACACCAGCAGGTTCCCGGCGAAGTCGGCGACCGCGGCGACCCGGCCGTCCCGGCTCACCGCCACCGCCTGGACGTCGTCGAGCGGCCCCTTCGCCGCCACGCCCGGCAACGTCGCCCGCCGGGCCGGGTGGGCGGGATCGGTGAGGTCCCACACGGTCGTGGCGCCGTCGTCGCCGCCGGTCAGAGCGGTGCGGCCGTCGTGGGAGAGCGCCGGCGCCTCGACCGCGCCCTCGGGGCCGTCCAGGATGACCGCTCTCCCGGAGCCGAGCTGCCAGACCTCGGCCTTCCCGTTCCCGGCGACCAGGCCGACGCGCCCGTCGCCGCTCAGCTCGGCATGCCAGGCGCCGCCGGGGCCGCGGAGCCAGAGGTCGTCCCTGCGCCCCAGCAGGAGGGTGTCGGTCAGCCCGGCGCGGGTCTGGTCGTCGGCGTGCAGGCCCAGAGCGGCCAGGCCGAGGTCGCGAGCCTTGACCGGATCGTCCCCCCGCAGCTCGGCGGCGTGCAGCGCGAGCCCGTGGGCCAGTGCGACGCGCTCCCGGTCCCGCGCCTGCCCGTGCTCCCGCCACCAGGCCGTGCCGGCGCACGCCAGGGCGACGGCCAGGAGGACGGCGAGCACCGGCAGGGCCCTGCCGCC
Source organism: Nonomuraea sp. NPDC005692 (assembly GCF_040631115.1). Taxonomy (NCBI): domain Bacteria; kingdom Bacillati; phylum Actinomycetota; class Actinomycetes; order Streptosporangiales; family Streptosporangiaceae; genus Nonomuraea; species Nonomuraea sp. NPDC005692. The sequence goes on from NZ_JBEXYU010000016.1 coordinate 100,299, forward strand.
GCGCGCTCGCGGAACAACCGCCGGCTCGTCCGCCTGAATAGCCAAGGCACGCGCCTCCTCGCCGTTTCGGCGCCACCCTACAGCGGCCGTCAGGGGCGGATGATCGCCATTCTGGTCACCGTCATTTCCTCCATGGCGAACCTCGGGCCCTCGCGGCCGCTGCCCGAGTCCTTGACGCCGCCGTACGGCATGTTGTCGGCGCGGAAGCCGGGCACCTCGTTCACCACCACGCCGCCGGTCTGGATGCGTTCGATCGCGGTGAATGCGGTGGCCAGCGAGCGGGTGTAGACGGAGGCGTGCAGGCCGTACCGGGAGCGGTTGACGGCCTCGAAGGCGGCGTCGAGGTCCGGCACCCCGCGTACGCACACCACCGGGCCGAAGATCTCCTCGTCCCACGCGGCGGCGCCGTCGGGCACGCCGGACAGCACGGTCGGCGCGATCGCCCGGCCCTCGCGCATCCCGCCGGCGACCACCTCGGCGCCCGAGTCGCCGATCCACTCAAGGACGCGGTCCGTGGCGGCGGGGTCGATCAGCGGGGCCACGCGGGTCCCGGGCAGGCGCGGGTCGCCGACGGCGACGTCCTTGACGCGGGCGGCCAGCAGCGCCAGGAACTCCTCCCGTACGGGCTCCTCCACCAGCACCCGCTGCACCGCGATGCACGCCTGCCCGGAGGCGTAGTAACCGCCGCGCACGACGGCGTCGGCGGCAGCCGCCAGGTCGGCGTCGGCGGCGACCACGAGCGCGGCGTTGGAGCCGAGTTCGAGCAGCACCTTGGTGGGGGCGGCGGCGCGGGCGATGGCGTGCCCGGCGGCGGCCGAGCCGGTGAAGGAGACCGCGCCGATCCGCCGGTCCTCGACCAGCGTGCGGCCGACCTCGACGTCCCCGGTGACGAGCTGGACCCCGGCGGGCGGCAGGCCGCCCTCGCGGAGCAGGTGCACCAGCCGGAGCGTGGCCAGGGGCGTCGCCGGGGCGGGCTTGACGATCACCGGGCAGCCGGCCGCGACCGCCGGGGCGATCTTGTGGGCGGCCAGGAGCAGCGGGTAGTTGTAGCCGGTGATCCCGACGACGACGCCGATCGGCCGCCGCGTCCAGAACCCGATCAGCCCCTCCCCCGAGGGCAGCAGGTCCAGCGGGACGGTCTCGCCGTGCAGCCGGGCGACCTCCTCGGCGGCCGTGGCGAGGGTGAGCAGCGTCCTGGCCACCTCGACCCGGCAGTCGACCAGCGGCTTGCCGGTCTCCAGGACGAGCAGCCGCTCGAACTCCTCGCGGCGGGCGGCGAGCGCGTCGTGCGCGGCCATGAGCGCGGCGCGGCGGGCGTGCGAGGGCAGCGCGGCCATGGCGGGCGCGACGGCCAGCGCCTCCTCCAGGGCGCGGGCCGCGTGGGCGGGGGTGCCCAGCGGGGCGCGGGCCACCACCGAGCCGTCGTAGGGGAAGATCACCTCGGTGGTGTCCTCGGTGGCGGCCCATCCGGCTCCGATGGGCAGGCCGTCCGGCCAGGTCATCTGTCTCCCCCTAGGACGCTCGGGAACACGTCGAGGTACGCGGGCGCGCCCTCGCGGCCGGTGGCGGCGAGCATGGCGTGGGCCACCGCCCGGCTGAACACGTCGGCCGCGGCGGCCAGGACGTCCTGGAGCCCGTCGGGGCCGGGGGCCGGGCGGGCGCAGGCGGCCAGGCCGAAGACGGTGTCGCCGTCGACCATGGTGTGGGCCGGCCGGATGGCTCTGGCCAGGCCGTCGTGGGCCACACCGGCCAGCTTGCCGCACTGGGCCTTGGTGAGGGTGAGGTCGGTGGCCACCACGCCGATGGTGGTGTTGAACGAGGTGACCTTGTCCGGCTGCCACGCCCCGGCCTCGGCGGGGTCCGGGCGGCGCAGGTGGCCGAACTCGCCCGGCAGGCCGTAGCGCACGCCGGCGAGGGTGGCGCCCGCGGGGTCGAGGACGGATCCGGCGGCGTTGACGACGGCCAGGGCGGCCACGGTGACGCCGCCGGGCAGGACGGCGCTGGCCGTCCCGACGCCGCCGGCCAGGCCGCCCGCCATCGCCCCGGCGCCGGCCCCGATGGACCCGCTGGCCGTGGGGGGCGCGGTGGCGTACCGGGCCGCCGTCCCCGGGGAGGAGGGAGCGAGGGCGGCCCCCGCGCTGTCTCCGGGGCGGGGCAGGGGCGCGGGGAAGGGCGGTAGGTGCGCCGGAGTGCGGGCGGCGGCGCAGGCGGCGGCGCCGAGGCCGGCGTCGGGGGTGGCGCGGAAGTCGCCGCCGCGCCCGAGGTCGTAGATGACGGCCGCCGGGACGATGGGCACCACGCCGCCCGCCACCGGGAAGCCGATGCCCGCGTCGGCCAGCGCGTCCATCACCCCGCACGCCGCGCTCAGCCCGTACGCGCTGCCGCCCGACAGCACGACGGCGTGCACGCGCTCGACCAGGTTGCGCGGATCCAGCAACTCGGTCTCGCGGGTGCCGGGAGCGGCGCCGCGCACGTCGACGCCGGCCACCACGCCCTCCGGGGGCGCCAGCACCACGGTCGTGCCCGTGCGGTAGCCGCCGCCCACGCGGTGCGCGTGCCCGACGCGCAACCCGGCGACGTCCACCAGCGAGTTCGTCGGCCCGGGACGCATCCCGGGCCCGGGTTCGGCGAGCATCAGAAGTCCCGGTGCAGGAAGCGCCGCGCCGCCTCGGCGAACACCCGGGTGCACCGGACGATCTCGGCGACCTCGACGTACTCGTCCGCCTGGTGGGCGATCCACTTGCCGCCGGGGCCGTACACGACCGAGGGGACGCCGCCCCAGTGGGTGAGCACGGTCCCGTCCGTCGAGCCCGGCACGCCGCCGTAGACCGGCTCCTCCCCCGTCACCGTACGGTGGGCCGCCGCCAGCGCGGCCACCACCGGGTCGGTCACCGGCACGTCCACCGGCGGCCGGTCCACCAGGACCGACACCGACGCCTCGATCCCGTCCTCGGCGGCGGCGAGGGCGGCCACCCGGTCGGCCACGACCTTGTGCTCCAGCCCGGGGACCGTGCGCACGTCGACGAAGACGGACGCGGTGGCGGGGATGACGTTGACCTGCTCCTCGCTGCCCGCCCGGACCACGGTCGGGGTGACGTACACCTCGCCGAGGTGCTCGTGGGCCGGATGCCGTTCCTGGAGCTCCCGCTGGAGGGAGCGCAGGGCGACCAGCAGCGTGCCGGCCGCCTGGACGGGGTTGCGGCCGTGCTGCGGCATCGCGCCGTGGGCCATCTTGCCGGTGAGGTCGACGCGCAGCCGCAACGCGCCCTTGGCCACCGCGCAGATCTCCCCGGCCTCGGGCTCGGCGACGATCGCGCCGTCCACGCCGTCGGCCAGCCCGGAGGCGACGAAGTGGTGGGCGCCGATCATCAGGCCCTCCTCGTCGGCCAGCGCGCACACCTTGATCCGGCCGGGGAACGGGCCGGCGAGCTGGAGCGCGCGGGTGGCGTAGAGGGTGGCGGCCAGGCCGGACTTCATGTCGGCGCTGCCCCGGCCCCACAACCGCCCGTCGCGGATCTCGCCGCCGAACGGGTCGACGGTCCAGGTGGACAGGTCGCCCTCGGTCACGACGTCGGTGTGGCCCTCGAACATCAGCGTCGGCCCGTCGCCGCCGCCGCCCTCGACCACCGCGACGACGTTGGGCCGCCCGGCGGCGGCCTCGCTCACGACCGGGTCCCAGCCCCACTCGCGCATCCTGGCCGCGACCAGCTCGGCGGCGGGCCGCTCGGTGCGCCCGCGCGCGGGGTCGTTGGTGCTGGGGATGCGCACCAGGGCCTGCGTGAACTCCACGACGCCCCGCTCGTCGACCTCGATCACAACAATCCCTCCAGGGTCGGTACGGCCTGCAGCAGGTCACGCGTGTAGGGGTGGCGCGGCGCGGCCCAGACGTCGTCCACCGGGCCGGTCTCGACGATCTCGCCGCCGCTCATGACGGCCACGGTCTCGCACACGTGCCGGACCACCGACAGGTCGTGCGAGACGAACACGAGCGTGAGGCCCAGCTCGTCCACCAGGTCGGCGAGCAGGTTGAGGATCTGGCCGCGGACGGACACGTCGAGGGCGCTGACGGGCTCGTCGGCGACCAGCACCTTCGGCCGGGGCGCGAGCGCGCGGGCGATGGCGATGCGCTGCCGCTGTCCGCCGGAGAACTGGTGGGGGTAGCGGTCGGCGGCCGAGGCCGGCAGGCCGACCTCCTCCAGCAGCTCGGGCACCCGCCCGCCGACCGGCAGGCCGAGCGCGACCAGCGGCTCGGCCACCAGGTCGCGCACGCGCATGCGCGGGTCGAGCGAGCTCATCGGGTCCTGGAAGACGATCTGCAGGTTCTCCCGCAGGAAGCGCAGCCGCCGCTCCGGCAGGCCGGTGATCTCCCGCCCGTCGAAGACGACGGACCCGCCGGTGGGCCGGTCGAGGCCGCACAGCAGGCGCAGCAGCGTGGACTTGCCGGAGCCGGACTCGCCGACGATGCCGAACCGCTCCCCGCGGCGGACGGTCAGCGACACCTCCCGCAGGGCGTGGACGGGCGCGCCCGGCCTGGTGAGCGAGGTGCGCGGGCGGTGGTAGACGCGGCTGAGACGACGGGCCTCGATCAGCACGTCGGCCGTGGGCTCATTCCGCGGGGTGCCAGCATGCGTAGGCATGGCCGTCTCCTGTCAGCGCCGGCGGGGTCTCGCACCGCGGGGTGGCGTGCGGGCAGCGGTTGCGGAACACGCAGCCCTCGGGGAAGGCGCCCGCGGGCGGCACGCTGCCCTTGATGGTCGGGAGCCTGGTGCCGCGCGGCGTGAGCCGGGAGGCGGCCAGCAGGCCCTCGGTGTAACGGTGGCGGGGGCGGGTGAAGACCTCGCGGATGGGCCCGGTCTCGACGACGCGGCCGCCGTACATGACGATCACCCGCTCGCAGACGGAGGCCACCACCGCCAGGTCGTGGGTGATGAACAGCAGCGCGGGGGCGACCTCGGCGATCAGCTCCAGCATCTGCTTCTGCACGGTGACGTCGAGCGCGGTGGTCGGCTCGTCGCAGACGAGCAGCCCCGGCTCGTTGGCCAGGGCGATGGCGAGCATGACGCGCTGCCGCTGGCCGCCGGAGAGCTGGTGGGGGTAGGCGCGGGCGATCTGCCCTGGTTCGGGGAGCCGGACGCGGTCCAGCAGGGCGAGCGCGCGCCGCCCGGCCTCGGCGCGGGGGACGCCGTGCAGGGTCATGGCCTCGGCGACCTGCGCGCCGAGGCGCATGAGCGGGTTGAGCGCGGTCATCGGCTCCTGGAAGACCATCGCCAGCTCGCGCCCGCGCAGGTCCTTCAGCCGCTTCTCGGGCACGCCGACCAGGTCGCGCTCCCCGAGCCTGGCCGTGCCGGCGGCGGTGACGCCCTCGGGCAGCAGGCCCATGAGCGACAGCGCGGTCAGCGACTTGCCGGACCCGGACTCGCCGATCAGCCCGACCCGCTCGCCGGGCCCGATCGCGAACGACACGTCGTGCACGAGCCCCACCCCGCCGGCCCGTACGGAAAGCCCCTCAACCGTCAGCACGGACCCTCCTGAGCTTCGGATCGAGGTGGTCGCGCAGGCCGTCGCCGAGCAGGTTGAACCCAAGAACGGCGAGCGCGATCGCCAGGCCCGGCCACAGCGCCAGACGCGGGGTGGAGAACAGCAGCTCCTGCGACTCCTGCAACATCCGCCCCCAGGACGGGGTCGGCGGCCGGGTGCCGAACCCGAGGAACGACAGCGCCGCCTCGGCCAGGATCGCGATCGCGAACGACACCGACGCCTGCACGATCAGCACGGACCCGATGTTCGGCAGCACGTGCCGCACGGCGATCGCGCCCCGGCGGCGGCCCGCGGCGCGCGCGGCCAGGATGTAGTCGGTCACCATGACCTGGAGCGTGGCGGCGCGGGCCACCCGCGCGAACGCGGGCACGGTCGCCACCCCGATCGCGATCATCGCGGTGAGCGTGCCGGCCCCGTAGACCGCGCCCAGCATGACGGCCAGCAGCAGCGCGGGGAAGGCGAACACCAGGTCGTTGACCCGCATGATCAGCTCCGACAGCCAGCCGCGCGGCGTCATCCCGGCGACCACGCCGAGCGGCACGCCCAGGACGGCGGCGATGCCGACGGCCACCACGCCGACGTAGAGGGTGGTGCGCGCGCCGACCATGAGCTGGCTAAGGGTGTCGCGGCCGAACTTGTCGGCCCCCAGCAGGTAGCCGCCGCCGGGGTCGCGCAGCTTGCGGGCGGCGTCGACGAGGGTGGGGTCGTGCGGCGTCCAGACGAAGGAGACCAGCGCGGCCAGCGTCACCAGCCCGACCAGGGCGCCGCCGGTCAGCAGCGCGGCGTTCGCCCGGCCCCTCATCGCAGCCTCGGGTCGAGCAGGCGGTAGGCGACGTCCACCACGAAGTTGATCAGCAGGACCGCGGCCACCAGCACCATCACCACACCCTGGACGAGCAGCAGGTCGCGCCCGGCGACCCCGTTGAGCAGCAGGTCGCCGAGCCCGGGCAGGACGAAGACGCGCTCGACCACGACCGCCCCGACCAGCAGGGTGGCCAGTTGCAGGCCGAGCACGGTGACCACGGGGATCGAGGCGTTGCGCAGGCCGTGCCGCCACAGCGCGCCGGTGCTGCCGCGGCCCTTGGCGCGGGCGGTGCGCAGGTAGTCCTCGCGCACGACGTCGAGGACGGCGCTGCGCACGTAACGGGTGAGCACGGCGCCCTGGACGAGCCCCAGCGACAACCACGGCAGCAGCAGCGAGCGCAGCCACTCCTGCGGGCTGTCGGCGATCGGGACGTACCCGCCGGAGGGCAGCGCCTGCGCCTTCACCGCGAACACGAACACCAGCAGGATGCCGGCGAGGAAGGCGGGGACGGCGATGCCGAGCTGGCTGGCCGCGCTGATCGCCGCGCCGAGCGGGTTGCGGTGGTGCACGGCGGCGAACGTGCCGAGCGGCACCGCGACGGCCAGCGCCAGCACCATGCCGCCCAGCACCAGCACGGCCGTCACGCCGAGCCGCTCGCCGATCTGCGGGCCGATGGGCGAGCTGGTGACGTAGGAGACGCCGAAGTCGCCGTGGGCCAGCCCGCCGATCCAGTCGAGGAACTGCACGACCGGCGGGCGGTCGGTGCCGAACTGGCGGCGCAGCGCGGCGACCGCGTCGGGGGTGGCGTTGACGCCGAGCGCGATCTCGGCCGGGTCGCCGGGCAGCAGCGCCATGAACGCGAACACCGCGACGGCGGCGACGGCGGCGCTCACGATCAGCACCGCCAGCCGTTTGAGCAGGTAGAGCGTCACTGCTTGGCGAGACCGGTGAAGTCGAAGGACTCCGCGATGGCGTTCTTCGGCAGCCCGGTGACGCCCTTCTTCGCCACGATCAGGTTGGGGAACAGGAACAGCCAGTCGGCGGCGGCGTCGTCCGAGAGCAGCTTGGCGGCCTTCTTCAGGTCGTCGGTCTGCTGCTGCTCGGTGCCGGCGTCGGCGGAGGCGAGGAGTTTGCCGAACTCGGGGTTGTCATAGTGGAAGTAATACGATTTATCGGCAAAAATCCCCATGTCGCGGGGCTCGACGTGGTTGATGATGGACAGGTCGTAGTCGCCCTGCTTGAACACCACGTCCAGCCAGCGGGCCGGGAACTCCAGCGGCTCGATGTCGGCCGTGATGCCCACCTGGGCCAGCTGCGACTTCACGACCTGCGCGCTCGCCACCGCGTACGGCAGGTTGGGTATGCGCATCTTGACCGTCAGCGTCTTGCCGCCCAGCAGCTCCTTGGCCTTGGCCGGGTCGTGGGGGTAGTCGCCGGTGCGGTCCTCGTACCAGGGGTCGGTGGGCGGCACCATCGAGCCGATGAGCTGGCCGCGCCCGGCCCACGCGGTGTCCAGCAGCGCCTTGTGGTCGATCGCGTACCGGACGGCCTGGCGGGCCTTGACGTCGTCGAACGGCGGCCGGGCGTTGTTCATCGACAACACGACCTCGCCGTTGGTGGTGCCCTCGACCGTCTGGAACCGGCCCGGATCGGCGAACTGCTGCAGCGACTCGGGCGCCTGCACGGCGGAGATGACGTCGATGCCGCCGGTCAGCAGCGCGTTGTTCATCGCCGTGGCGTCCTTGAAGTACTTCAGGGTGATCGCCGACAGCGCCGGCCTGGTGCCCCAGTAGGAGGGGTTGGCGGCGAGCTGGATCGACTCACCGCGCTTCCACGCCCCCAGCGTGTACGGCCCGGTGCCGACGGGCTTGTTGGCCAGGTCGGCCACGCCGGTGCGGCTGAACATGGCGCCGAGCCGGGTGGCCAGGGCGTAGAGGAAGCCGTTGCTCGGCCGCTTGAGGGTGACGACCGCGGTGGCGTCGTCGGTCTTGGCCACCTTGTCGATGACGTCGAGCTGGGCCTTGATCTTGAGCTTCCAGTCGCTCCTGACCCGGTCGAGCGAGAACACCACGTCGTCGGCCGTGAACGGCGCCCCGCTGCTGAACGTGACGCCCTTGCGCAGGGTGAAGGTGTAGGTCTTCCGGTCGTCGGAGACCGACCACTTCTCGGCCAGCAGCGGCTTGATCGAGCCGTCCTGGTCGAGCTTGACCAGGCCTTCGTAGACATTGACCAGCAACGCCTGCGGGATGGCCGCGCCCTCGGTGGCGGTGAAGTCGAGGTTGGCCGGCTCGGCCACGAACCCGACGGACAGGGACTGGGCCTTGGGGGTGCCTCCGGTGCCGGAACCGCCCGAGCCGGAACCGCCGCCACAGGCGGCTGTGACCAGCAGGAGACCGCCCACGGCGATCCAGATTCCGATTCGCCTCATGTCTTACAGCCTCCTGGCTAGTGCACTGGTCTGACCAGTAGGCTACGCACATTGCCAGTCCGTGACGGCTCGGGTCAAGGGGGCTTCCCATGGGTGCACGGTTCGAGCCGGTGCGGGCCGTACGCGCCTACGAGCGGGTCGTGGAACAGGTCGAGGAGGCCATCGAGAGCGGGGCCCTCGGCCCGGGGGCGCGGCTGCCCAGCGAGCGCGAGCTGATGGTGCAGTTCTCGGTGGGGCGCTCCACGGTGCGGGAGGCGCTGCGCGTGCTCCAGGCGCGCGGCCTGGTGCGGTCCCGGCCGGGCGATCCCAACGGCGCGGAGGTGCTGCCGTTCTCCCCCGCCGCCTTACACAAGTCGATGACCACGCTGGCGCGGGTGGCCGAGCTGTCGCTGGCCGAGCTGGTGCAGTTCAGGATGGTGCTCGACTCCTCGGCCGTGCTGCTGGCCGCGCGGCTGCGCACCGAGGAGCAGCTCGCCGAGATGGAGGCGGCCATCGCCGGCATGCGCGCCGCCATGCGCGACGCCGCGGCCTCCGGCCACGACGCCTTCAGCGCGGCCGACGTGGCCTTCCACGACGTCGTCGTGGCGGCCAGCGGCAACACGCTGATCCAGGTCTGCACCGACGTGGTCCGCTCGGTCGTGCTGGGGCTGATCGCCGGGAAGATCGCCGACGCGCCCGACCGCGGGTCGCTGATGCGGCGCAGCATCCGGCACCACGAGGAGGTGCTGGCCGCCGTGCGCGCCGGCGACGGGGCCGCGGCCGCACGCCTGCTGCGCCGGTCCATGTACGACTACTACGCCGTCCACCTGCCCGACGCCGAGCGGCCCGCCCTGCGCGCCCTCCTGGAGTGACGCCCGCCACAGGGGTGTTATGTTGCACGCGTGTCACGCGAGGACGGGGACGGGGTGGCGGAGGCGTTCCTGCGCACGCCGCGCCGCTACACCAGCCACCAGGTGGCCCACATGGCCGGGGTCCCGGTCTACCGGGCGCGCCGGTTGTGGCGGGCGCTGGGGTTCGCCAACGTGGCCGACGACGCGGTCGAGTTCACCGACGCCGACGTCGAGGCGCTGCGCACCATGCTCGCGATGGTCAGCTCCGGCGCCTACGACGAGGAGCACATGCTGCTGATGGCCCGCTCGATCGGGCGGGCGACGGCCCGGCTCGCCGAGTCGCAGGCCGAGCTGGGCGCGGAGGCGCTCGACCAGGCGGGCGTGCCGCTGGCCGAACGCCCGCGGGCCTGGCGGCGGCGGGCCGAGCGGGTGGTGCCCGACCTGGCGCGGCTGCTGGTCTACGCCTGGCAGCGCCAGCTCGCCGCCGCCGCCGGCCGGCTGGCCGACCAGGACATGAGCGCCGTGCGCATGGCGGTGGGGTTCGCCGACCTGGTGGCCTTCACCCGGCTCAGCCGGCAGATCACGGCGACCGAGCTGGCCCGGCTGGTCGACAGGTTCGAGGGGCGGTCGGCCGACGTCGTGACGTCCTCGGGCGGGCGGGTGGTCAAGACGCTCGGCGACTCGGTGCTGTTCGTGGCCGACAAGTCGCACGTGGCGGCCGAGATCGCGCTGCGCCTGGTGGAGACCCACCGCGGCAGGGACATGCCCGAGCTGCGGGTGGGCCTGGCCGCCGGCCCGGTGATCTGGCGCATGGGCGACGTGTTCGGCACCACCGTCAACCTGGCCAGCCGGCTCACCGCCCTCTCCCTGCCTGGAACGATCCTGGCCGACCCCGAGATGGCCGAGGAGCTGGAGGGCGACCGGGCGTTCCTGCTGCGCGCGGTCGACCGGCTGTCGGTGCGCGGGCTGGGCGAGCTGGCACCCTTCACGATCATGCGCGCGGGAGCGGGCGGACGGGACATGCTGGACGCATGATCGTACGAGCGGTGGTCGAGGGCAGGCCGGTGGACGCCGACGCGCGCTTCGCGCTGGAGGCCCGCTACGGGCACTTCACCGCCATGCAGGTCAGAGACCGGCGCACCCGCGGCCTGGCCCTGCACCTGGAGCGGCTGGCGGCGGCCAACCTGGAGCTGTTCGGCGCCCGGCTCGATCCGGCGGCGGTGCTCGGCTCGATCAGGGCCGTGCTCGGCGACGACCTGCGCGACGCGGGCGTGCGGGTCTACGTCGTCGAGCACGACGGCCGCCCGCGCGTCGTGGCCACCGCCGCCCCGCCCACCGAGGTCTCCACCCGCCCGCAGCGCGTCACGGCGGTCGTCTTCCAGCGTTACCTGCCGCACATCAAGAAGGCGGCCGGGTTCGCCCAGGCGCACCTGCGGCGGACCGTCGCGCCCCTGGGCTTCGACGAGGCGCTGCTGACCACCGCCGACGGCCTGATCAGCGAGGGCGCGATCACGAACGTCGGCTGCTGGTCCGGCGGGCGCCTGCTGTGGCCGGACGCGCCGATGCTGCGCGGCACCGCCATGGGCCTGCTGGCGGGTGTCGAGGTGCCCCAGGAGCGCCGTCCGCTGCGGGTCGCCGACCTGCCGGGCTTCGACCTGGTGTTCCTGTGCAACTCCCACGGCGTGGTCCCGGTCGGCGAGGTCGACGGCGTGCCGCTGCGCCAGGACGGCGCGACGCTGGCCCGGCTGCTCTCCTGCTACGACGCCGTCCCGTGGGACCCGCTGGATTGATCCCGGGCCGTGCGGCGTTGCACGCAGGCGTGACCCTGTACTCGATTCTCGACCGTTCGCTCCTGCGCCGGGGCTCCGACGCGGCCACCGCGCTGCGGGACACCGTCGCGTTCGCCCGGCAGGCCGAGGAGCTGGGCTACCACCGGTTCTGGGTGGCCGAGCACCACAGCGTGCCCGGCGTGGCCGGGGCGGCGCCGACCGTGCTGGCCGCGGCCGTCGCGGCGGCGACCGGGCGCATCCGGGTGGGCACCGGCGGCGTGATGCTGCCCAACCACCGGCCGCTGGTGGTGGCCGAGCAGTTCGGGGTGCTGGAGTCGCTCCACCCCGGGCGGATCGACATGGGGCTCGGGCGTTCGGTGGGGTTCACCGGCGGCGTCCGGCGGGCGCTCGGGCACGGCAAGGAGGCCGCGGACGGGTTCGGCGACCAGGTCGGCGAGTTGCTGGGGTACTTCACCGGCGGGCAGCGGGCGCATCCGGGCGTGCACGCCGTCCCGGCCGAGGGGCTGCGTCCGCAGGTGTTCGTGCTGGCCATGGGGTCGGGGGCGGATCTCGCGGCGGAGCTCGGGCTGCCCATGGTGATCGGGGCCGGGCCGCGGGCGGTGGAGGCGGCGGCGCGCTACCGGGCGGGGTTCCGGCCCTCGGAGTGGGCGGCGCGGCCGTACGTGATGACGGCGGTCAGCGTCGCGGTGGGGGCGACGAGCGAGGAGGCGGCGCTGCTCCAGCTGCCCGAGGCGTGGTCCACGGCGCGCTCGCGCACCAGCGGCGCGTTCCCGCCGCTGGTGCCGGCCGAGGAGGTCGCCCGGCTGGAGATGGCCGGGCGGGAGCGGGCGCTGCTGGAGGAGGCGCTGAAGGGCCAGATCCACGGCACCGCGCCGGAGGTGGCGGTCGCGCTGGGCTCGCTGGTGGAGGCCACCGGCGCCGACGAGGTGCTGGTCACGATGAACACCTACGACCTGGAGCGGCGGCTGGAGTCGTACCGGCGGCTGGCCGTTCTGATGTGATCGCCAATTCAGTCGTGTTTTGTTGGCAAATGCCCATATTGCGCGCGCCAATTGGGCTCCGGTAATTACCGGATGTCACCCCTGTTCCATCCGGGCAACACCCATACCTAGGGGGTTCAATGGCGCGCACCCGAATCATCGGAATCGCTGCCGCACTTCTCTTACTGCCCACGCTGACCGCGATACCCGCGTCGGCCGAGTCCCCGCAGGCGGCCGCCACGGCCGCGCCGCCGAGCGACGTCAAGGAGCTCACCCGCAAGGACTTCACCCTCGACGGCAAGCCCGTCAAGGTCCCCGCGAAGTACGAGGCCCGCGCCACGGCCAAGGCCGCCGCCGAGACGCCGCCGGTCGGCACCGTTCGGCAGTGGCTGGCCACGGACGACTACAACGGCCGCCTCTACCGCAAGGACTACACGCTGCGCGGCGTCGGCGACAAGATCGAGGTCTGGGTCGCCAACGACCTGGCCTTCCCGGCCGGCGACTGCCGGATGCAGGTCCCCGGGACCACGGAGATCACCGACGCGCAGGTCACGAACCTGGTGCAGCAGTTCGACACGAACATGTTCCCGAAGGAGACCGCGACCTTCAGCACGCCGCCGGACCGGGACGGCACGAACGCCGTGCTCGGCCCCGACGCCAACGGCAACGGCGGCGTCTACACCGGCGCCGGCGACCGCACGGTGACGCTGATCGACAACGTCCGGGACGACAACTACTACACCTTCCCGGCCGCGACCACGTACATCGCGGGCTTCTTCTCCTCCCAGTACAACGAGCTGCTCGACCGCAACGTGATGACGATCGACGCGTTCGACTGGCTGCACAGGACCGGCGCGAACCCGCCGGACAACCCGACCTCCGACGTGTGCACCTCGCGCTCGGCCCGGCCCTTCCAGTACGAGGGCGTCTTCGCCCACGAGTGGCAGCACCTGCTGCACTACTACACCGACCCGCTGGAGACGACCTGGGTCAACGAGGGCCTGTCGGACTTCGCCATCTCGGTGACGGGTTACGGCAACCCCAAGGCGACGGTGTTCGAGAAGGGCTTCGACAACCACATCAACTGCTTCCAGGGCTTCGGCATCGTCCAGACGCCGTACAACCCGAACCCGCGCAACTGCGGCGGCCCGCAGAACTCGCTCAACCTGTGGGGCGACGGCGGCAACCCGGACGCCGTGCTGGCCGACTACGGCAACGCCTACTCGTTCATGCTGTTCCTGTACGACCGGTACGGCGCGGACTTCCTGTCCAAACTGCACCGTGACGGCGCCCTCCAGGGCCTGGCCAGCGTCAAGGCGGCGCTCGGCAGCACGAGCCTGTACCAGGTGCTGCACGACTACCAGACGATGGTGCTGGTGGACAAGGTCGTGGGCAGCCACGGCGTGGTGCTGGGCGTGCCGAAGAAGCGGGTGACGACCGCGAGCCTGAACTCCACGGTCAACCTCGCCAACCCGGCCACGTACAACACTCCGGGGGCGGCCCCGAACGGCGCCGACTACGTGCAGATCCGCAAGCCGGGCGGCGCGGCGCCGACCTCGCTGTCGTTCCAGGGCGCCAAGACGCTGCCGCCGATCCCGCTGGCCTGGACCGTCGTCTCCGACGACCCCGACCGCGCGGGCAACCCGGTGCTGTGGTCCGGCAACGCCAGCAACCTCAACGTCGCCGCGGTGACCAAGGTGACGGTCCCGGCCGCCGACCCGACGCTGCGCTTCCTCGCCAAGTACGGCGCGGAGTCCGGCTTCGACTACGGCTACGTGATCGTCTCCGCGGACGGCGGCAAGACCTACACCGCGATCCCCGGTGACAGGACGGTGGCCGGTCCGCTCGGCCCGGCGGTCAACGGCACCACCACCGGGTTCCAGCCGCACACCTACAGCCTGTCCGCCTACGCGGGCAAGGAGATCCTCGTCGGCTTCCAGTACGTCAGCGACGGCGGGGTCAACGAGGGCGGCTGGAAGATCGACGACGTCACGGTGGGCGCGACGGCGGTGAGCGACGGGGCCAGCCTGGAGCCGTTCGACTCCCCGACCGAGGTCTCCCCGACGCCGGTCAGCAACTGGAACGTGCGTCTGGTCGGCCTGGACGAGCGGCACTCGGTGGTGCTGCAGGCCCAGTTCGACGGCAAGGGCTCGATCAGCCTCAACCGGCTGCAGCTCGCGCCGTTCGCGGTCTTCCCGTCGGTGGTCGCGATCGTGGCCTATGACGAGCCGACCGAGCAGGTGCAGCAGTACGCGCCGTACACGCTGAAGGTCAACGGCGTCACCCAGCCAGGGTGAGCCCGAGGAGGCGTCCGCCGGGGGTCGGCGGGCGCCTCCTTCGTCGGGTACGATCGCCGAACATCATTCGGCATGGGGGTGCCCAGCATGACCACGCGCCAGCACACGATCGGCGACCTCCTGCGGCGCTCGGCCGCCAGGTTCCCCGCCAAGACCGCCGTGATCTACGGCAACGTCCGCCAGAGCTACGCCGATCTCGACCTGGAGGTCAACCGCACGGCCAACGCGCTGGCGGCGCGCGGCGTGGCCAAGGGCGACCGGTTCGCCCTGTTCAGCCATAACAACCACGCGTTCGTCGTGGCCTACTTCGCGCTGGCCCGGCTGGGCGCGATCTCCGTGCCGATCAACTTCATGCTCGGGCCGCGCGAGGTGGCCTACATCCTGGAGCACTCCGGCGCGACGGGGATGCTGGCGGAGGAGGCGCTGCTGCCGGTGGCCGAGGCCGCGGCCGGGCCCGCCGTGCGGGTGCGCGGTGTGATCGGCGCGGCCGAGGGCTGGGAGTCCTTCTCCACCTGGCGCGGCGACGACGCCGAGCCGCAGGTGGAGATCGCCGCCGACGACCCGATCCAGCTGATGTACACCAGCGGCACCGAGTCCCGGCCCAAGGGCGCCACGCTGTCCAGCGGGAGCCTGCTGGCCCAGTACGTGAGCTGCGTCGTCGACGGCGAGATGAGCTCCGACGACGTCGAGGTGCACGCGCTGCCCCTCTACCATTGCGCCCAGCTCCACTGCTTCCTGACCCCCGGCATCTACCTGGGCGCCACCAACCTCGTCCTGCCGGGCGCCGACCCGGCCTCGATCCTGGCCACCATCGAGGGCGAGCGCGCGACCAAGCTGTTCTGCCCGCCCACCGTGTGGATCGCCCTGCTGCGCCACCCCGACTTCGACCGCCGTGACCTGTCCTCGCTGCGCAAGGGCTACTACGGCGCCTCGATCATGCCGGTCGAGGTGCTGAAGGAGATCGCGGCCCGGCTGCCGGACGTGCGCCTGTTCAACTTCTACGGCCAGACCGAGATGGCGCCGCTGGCCACCATCCTGCGCCCCGAGGAGCAGCTGACCCGGCTGGGCTCGGCGGGGCGGCCCGCGCTCAACGTCGAGACCAGGATCGTCGACGACGAGGACCGGCCGGTGGCGCCGGGCGTGGTCGGCGAGATCGTCCACCGCAGCCCGCACGCCATGCTCGGCTACTGGAACGACCCCGACAAGACCGCCGAGGCGTTCCGCGGCGGCTGGTTCCACAGCGGCGACCTCGGCGTCATGGACGCCGACGGCTACCTGTCGGTGGTCGACCGGAAGAAGGACATGATCAAGTCCGGCGGCGAGAACGTGGCGAGCCGCGAGGTGGAGGAGGCCATCTACCAGCATCCGGCGGTCGCCGAGGCGGCCGTGTTCGGCGTCCCGGACGAGCGGTGGATCGAGGCGGTGACGGCCGCCGTGGTGCTGCGCGAGGGCGCGGGGCTGACCGCCGCCGAGCTGAACGCGTTCCTGCGCGAGCGGCTGGCCTCCTTCAAGACGCCCAAGAACGTGGTGTTCGTGGACGCGCTGCCGAAGAACGCCTCCGGCAAGGTGCTCAAGCGCGAACTGCGCGACGCCTTCTGAACCCCGGCGCCGGTCACTTGCCGAGCAGGTCGGCGGCCAGTTGCCGGAGCACCGCGCGCTGGGTCGTCCCCGTCGCCGTCCTCGGCAGCTCGTCCAGGACCAGCACCTCGTGCGGGCGCCGGCCGGCGGCCAGGCCCTCGCGGCAGAACGCGATGAGCTCGCCGGCGTCGATCGGGCGGCCCGGCCTGGGCACCACGCAGGCGACCGGCCGGGCCGGCCCGTCGGCGCCGGCGTGGGCGACCACCGCGCACTCGGCGACCGAGGGGTGCTCCAGCAGCCGGGCCTCGACCTCCATGGGCGACACCCAGGCGCCGCCCGCCCTGATCAGGTCGTCGGAGCGGCCCAGGAAGCGGTAGGAGCCGTCGGCGGCGCGGGCGCAGGTGTCGCCGGTGCGCAGCCACTCGCCCTGGAACGCCTGGCGGGTGCCGGCGGTGCGGCACCAGTAGCCGGTGGCGATCGAGTCGCCGCGCACGTACAGGTGGCCGGGCTGCCCGTCGGGGACGGGCGCGCCGGAGTCGTCCAGCAGGCGCACCTCGTAGCCGGGCACCACGGTGCCGCGGCCGGCGGGGCCCGCCTGGCCCGGACGGCCGGAGAGGAAGATGTGCAGCGCCTCGGCGGAGCCCAGGCCGTCGATGACGTCCACGCCGAAGCGGCCGGTGAAGCGGCGGTGGAGCTCGGCGGGCAGCGCCTCGCCCGCCGAGACGGCCAGGCGTACCGACGCGAAGGCGTCCTCGGGGGCCTCGGCGGCCAGCAGCGCGGCGTAGAACGACGGGCCGGCGAAGAACAGGGTCGGGCGCTCGGCCAGCAGGCGTTCGACGACGCCGCCCGGGGTGGGCCCGGCGGGGTCGAGGATCGTGGTCGCGCCCGCGGCGAGCGGGAAGATCAGCGAGTTGCCGAGCCCGTAGGCGGAGAACAGCCGGGCCGCAGAGAAGCACCGGTCCTCGGGGCGTACGCCGAGCACCTGCCGCCCGTACGCCTCGTGGACGTCACGCAGCGCGCCGTGGCGGTGCATGGCCGCCTTGGGCGCGCCGGTGGTGCCGGCGGTGTAGAGCCACAGCGCGGGAGAGTCGGGCCAGGTGTCGTACCAGCCGGTCGCGCCGCGGCCGGCCTCCAGCACGTCCGACCACAGGCAGACCGGCACGCCGGGCTCGATCGCCGCCGACGGGCCAGCTCCGGTCGCGGTGGCGATGCGCGAGACGTGGCCGGGGGCCTGGCGGCTCGCGTCGGTGAGCACGAGCGCGACGACCTCGGGCGCCGACAGCAGCGCCTCCTGCACGGCCGGCTCGAACTCGGGCGCGGAGACCACGACCCGCGCCCTGGAGTCCCGGATCAGCGCGCCCAGCTCGGCCCCGTCGTACAGGGCCGGCACCGGGACGGCGACCGCGCCCATCCGCAGCACGGCCAGGATCGTGATCAGCGTCTCGGGCCGGTCGGGCAGGACGAGCAGCACCCGCTCCTCCGGCCGTACGCCCATCACCCGCAGCCCGCCGGCCAGCTCGGCGACGTGCGTGGCGAGCTCGGCGTACGTCATGGCGCCCATCGGCCCGGTGACGGCGACGCGGTCGCCGTGCCCGGCCTCGACCAGGCGGTCGGTGAGATGGACGCCGGCGTTGAACGACTCGGCAGGCATGGTCGTCCCCATCCGCAGGAGGGCGTGTGCAGCTGAATCCTCCATACAGAATCGATGAGCCGTCAACTACTTCTGCGAGGACGGGTGTCGGCAGGGCCGCAACCCCGGGCCGACGTCGGCGGCGCCGGAGCGCACGTGGTCCAGGAAGGCGCGCACGGCGGGCGTGAGCCGGGCCCCGGCGGGCCAGCACGCCCCGATCGTCCGGAACACCGGGGGCGACAGCGGGATCTGCACGACGCCCTCGGCGGGCGCCAGACGGGGCAGCACGGCCACGCCGAGCCCGGCCGCCACCAGGCCGCGCACGGTCTCCGACTCCTGCCCCTCGAAGGCGATCCTGGGCGTGAACCCGGCCGCCGCGCACAGGTCGTCGGTGATCTGGCGGACGCCGTAGCCGTGTTCGAGCGTCACCAGCTCCTCCCCGGCCAGCTCGGCGGGGCGCACCCGGGCGCGTCCGGCGAACCGGTGGCCGGGCGGCACGGACAGCACCAGCTCCTGGTCGGCGAGCGGGTGCCCGGCCAGGCCCGGGTCGCCGTCGGGCAGGGGCGCGACGAACACCAGGTCGATCTCGCCCTCGGCGAGCGCGCGCAGCATGTCCTGGCGCGAGCCCTGCGCCAGGCTGAACCGCACGCCCGGGTGGCGCTCGCGGAAGCCCCGGATGAGCGAGGGGACGAGCGTGCGGCCCAGCAGGTGCAGGAACCCGAGCACGATCCGGCCGCTGCCGGGGTCGATCTCCTCGCGCACCTCGCGGGCGGCCGACTCCATGGTGGCCAGCGCCCGGCCGGAGGCGGCGGCCAGGACGCGCCCGGCCCTGGTCAGGCGGATGCCCCGCCCGTACGGGACCACGAGGGGCGCTCCGACCAGGTCGGCCAGCGCGGCCAGGCGGCGGCTGGCGGTGGGCTGCGGCATGCCGAGCAGTTCGGCCGCCCGCGTGACGTGCCCGGTCTCCCCCACGGCGGCCAGCAGGGCGAGCGTGGGAGCCAGCCCGGCGGCCAGCCGCTCGTCCACGAGATCGTATTCATCCACCACAGCATGAATTATCGCCTATTTCCGCATTGGACGTATTTATTAGCCTTGCTTAGCGTTTCCTGGCGTGGCGGTCATCGAAGCTCGACAAGTCGGCACCCGGCGGGCCGGCCCCGCCGTGGCGGCGGCCGGCGTCTCCTCCTTCGCCCTGCTGTACGCGCCGCAGCCCGTCCTGCCGCAGCTCGCCACCGACTTCCGGCTCGACCCCGGCGGCGCGTCGCTGGCCGTCGGCGTGGCCACGGCGGCGCTGGCGGTGGCGGTGCTGCCGCTGGCCGCGCTGGCGGAGGTCGTCGGGCGGCGGCGGATGATCGTGTGGTCCGTGCTGGCCTCTGCGCTGATCGGGCTGGCGCTGCCGCTGGCGCCGACGTTCCCCGTGCTGGTGGCGATGCGGGCGGCGCAAGGGGTGGCGGTCGCCGGGTTCGCCGGGGTCGGGGCGGCGTACCTGGCCGATCTGGTGGGGGCGACGAGGCTGGCCGGGGCGGTGGGCGTGATGATCGCCGGGAACTCGGTGGGCGGGATGCTGGGCCGGCTGGGCGCCGGGTTCGCCGCCGGGCCGTGGGGGTGGCGCGGCGCGATGCTGGTGGTGGCCGGCGTGTCGCTGCTCTGCTCGGCGTACGCGGCCCGCACGCTGCCCGCCCCGCCGCCCGTCGTACGTGCCGCACACACCAGGGACGGCGGCCGGATCGGGACGGCCCTGCTGGCGCCGTACACGGTGGGGGCGCTGGGCGTCGGCGCGTTCGTCGCCCTGTACAACGCCGCCTCCTTCCGCCTGTCCGCGCCGCCGCTGTCGCTCTCCCCCGCCGTGGCCTCCCTGGTCTTCCTCTCCTACGCCCTCGGCACCGCCTCCTCGGCCGCCGCCGGCCGGCTGGCGGACCGCCTGGGACGCCGGGCGGCCCTGGTCGCCGCCCTGGCCGTGACGGCCGCCGGCTCGGCACTGACCGCGCTCGGCCCACTGGCCGCGGTCGTGACCGGGTTCGCCGTGCTGACCGCCGGGTTCTTCGCCGCGCACGCCGTGGCCAACGCGTGGGTCGCCGCGCAGGCCCCACCGGCCGCCCGCGGGCGCGCCGCCGGGATCTACACCCTGTGCTACTACCTGGGCAGCGGCGCCGGCGGCACGGCCGGCAGCGCCGTCTACGGCCACGCCGGATGGGCCTGGCTGATCGTCCTGACCTCCGCCTGGCTGCTGCTGGCGATCGTGGCCGTGCTCATCGCGGGCCGGCCCTCGCGGGCTGTTGCCAGGCGGCCCCGGCAGGAGTACGCCTGACATCACAGGGGTGGGCTACTTCCAGGAGGGGAAGACGATGGCCGACCAGTTCATCGTGTTGCGCGATCTGAGCAGGACCCGCATGGCCGCGCCGTTCGAGCGGGGCGCCGCCGTGGCCGAGACGCCGAGCGAGCCGCACGTCGAGGTCACCGGGCTCGGCAAGCGCGAGGTGGCCGACCTCGCGCGGGACCCGTCGGTGGCCGCGGTCGCCCGGCCGATGCCGACCACCGTCCCGGGCGCCCCCGAGGACGTCGAGGCGCCGCCGCCGGAGGCGGAGGCGGGCGCGCAGGTCACGTGGGGGGTGCGGGCGCTGGGCGCCGACGCCTCCACCCGTACGGGGGCGGGGACGGTGGTCGCCGTCCTCGACACCGGCATCGACGCCACGCACCCGGCCTTCACCGGGATGACGCTGGTGGAGGAGGACTTCACCGGGTCGGGCCGCGGCGACAAGGTCGGCCACGGCACCCACTGCGCCGGCACCGTCTTCGGCCGCCCGGTCGACGGCATGCGCATCGGCGTCGCGCCCGGCGTCGAACGGGCGCTGATCGGCAAGGTGCTCGGCGACGACGGCAAGGGCTCGACCGCCGAGACGGTCAAGGGCCTGCTCTGGGCGCTCGGGAACGACGCCGACGTCATCACCATGTCGCTCGGCATCGACTTCCCGGCCGCCATGCGCCAGCTCGAGGAGCGCGGGCTGCCGCAGTTCCTGGCCACGTCGATCGCGCTGGAGTCGTACCGGGCCACGTTGCGGCTCTACGACTCGCTGATGCGGATGATCGCGGCCAGGGCGGCGTTCGGCGCCGGCACGATCGTCGTCGCGGCCACGGGGAACGCCAGCCACCGGGAGCTGCGGCCGGACTTCGAGGTCGGGCCGGAGCTGCCGTCGGCCGCCGAGGGCATGATGGCCGTGGGCGCGGTGCAGCGGCTGCCGTCCGGGCGGCTGGCGGTCGCGCGGTTCTCCAACACCTTCCCGCAGGTGTGCGCGCCGGGCGTGGAGGTGGTCTCGGCCCGTACCGGAGGCGGGCTGACCAGCAAGAGCGGCACCAGCATGGCCGCGCCGCACGTGGCCGGGGCGGCGGCGCTGTGGTGGCAGGAGCTGCGGGCGAGCAGCGACGGCGCGCGGGCCGCGGCGGTCACCGGCCGGTTGCTGCTGACCGCCGCGACGGACGTGTTCGTCCCGGACGCCGACGTCGAGGACCTGGGGGCGGGGCTGGTCCAGGCGCCCCGCTGAGCCGGCGCGGTCTCCCGGCCGGGGTGGCCGGGAGACCGTCAGGGACCTTCGGGGTCCACCGTGTCGGCGTCGGCCCAGAACGGCGCGGCCAGCTCGCGCAGCCGCGCCGCGCCGACCCGGTCGAGCAGGGCGAGCGCGCCCGCGTTGTCGGCGAGCTGGGCCGTGCTCGTGACGCCGAACAGCACGCTGGCCACCGCCGGATGGGTGAGGCAGAACGCCACGCACACCTGCGCGGGCGTCGCCTCCAGCCCGGCCGCCACCTCGGCCAGCCCGGCGGCGGCCGCCGCGGCCCGCGCGCGCACGCCGCCGGGGTCGGGGAAGACCGGCCGGGCGGGCCTCTCCTTACCGGCCAGCAGCCCGCCTTCGAGCACGTCGCTGGCCTGCAGCGACACGCCGGCGTCGAACACCTCGGAGAACGGCACCCCTTCCGGGATCGAGCGGCGGCACGGGTTGTACTTGAGCTGGGCCAGTTGCGGGCCCGGCGAGCCGAGGTCGCGGGCGTGGTTGCGGATGGTCAGGATGGAGGTGGCCGACCAGTTGTTGACGCCCCAGCAGCCGAGCAGCCCCTCCGCCTCCAGCGCGGCCAGCTCGCGGGCCAGGCGGCGCAGGTCGAGGTCGTCCCGGTGGACGTCGCCGACCACGGCCAGGTCGGCGTGGTCGGTGCCGGCCCGCAGCAGCGCGCGTTCGAGCTGGTCGCGCAGCGGACGCCCGGGGTGGTCGTCGAGCCAGAGCTTGACCGACAGCAGGTAGTCCTCGCGGGCCAGGCCGGCGGCCCTGACCATGGCCGAGAAGAGCACGTCGGTGAAGACCGGCCGCTGGCCGGGCAGGCCGTAGACGCCCACGTCGAACAGGTTGACGCCGATCTCCACGGCGTGCCGCAGCAGCGCGACGGCCGCGCCGAAGTCCATCCGGTCGTAGGTGTGCCAGGACCCCAGCGACAGCACCGACGCCTCGGGGCCGTGCGCGCCGATCTGGCGCTGGGGGACCTTGACCGTCATACGTTCGCCTCCGAGTCCCAGACCTGGTGGCGGCTGCGCCACCACAACAACGCCACCATCACCAGGAACGGCAGCACCCCGCGGTACTGCTGGACCGCCTCCAGCGAGGCCGTCACCCCCTCCAGGCAGCCCAGCAGCAGCCCGCCCGCCAGCGTCAGCCACAGGCTGCTGAACGCCCCCACCATGGCCACCGCCAGCGCGGTCGTGACCAGGTTGCCCAGCGTGGAGAAGTCGCCGCCGAGCCGGGGCGCGACCAGGACGATGACGAGCGTGCTGACCGCGCCGATCGCCACCCAGACGGCCAGCGCGAGCCGGGGCGCGGGGATGCCGACGACCTGCGCGGTGGCCGGTCGTTCCGACAGAGCCTGGAGCCGCAGCCCCACCCGGGTGCGCCCGAGCAGCAGCCCCACGCCGACCGTGATGAGCACCGCGAACGACAGCGACACCAGCACCGCCTGCGGCACGACCACCTCGCCCACGGTGAAGGCGGGCGCGTCGAACGGCTGCGGGAAGCGCCGCGCGCCGCTGGTGTTGTTGCCGAACAGCCGCAGCCCGACCGACATCAGCGCGACGAACACCGCCACGGTGACGGCCGCCTTCGTGCGCAGGTCGTGCTCGCCGAACCAGCGCACCAGGCCGAGGCCGAGCAGCGCCGAGACCAGCCCGCCGGCCAGCGCCCCGAGCGGGAGCGCGAGCCAGACGTTCAGGCCGGCGTCGGTGAGGGTGACCATGACGAAGGCGCCCATGGCGCCCACGGCCGCCATCGCGAAGTTCACCACCGCGACGAGCCGGTAGGTCAGGACGACGCAGAGCCCGAGCAGCGCGTACACGCCGCCGCTGGTCAGGCCCGCGACCACGGAGTCGAGCATCAGCCGTTCCGCTTCGGGACGATGAAGCCCTCGGGCAGCACCGTCCACTTGCCGTTCTCGGCCTTGACGAAGCGGCTGCCCTCGATGGGGTTGTGCGTCTGGCCGGGGCCGAACACCCAGGGCGTGCCGACCATGGGGTAGGTGATGGGCTGCATCGACTTGAACGCCTTGGTCACCGACTCCCGGGTGATGTCCCCCTTGATCGTCTTGAGGACCTGGACGAACACGTCAGCCGCCATCACCCCGCCCTGGCTGAACGCGGTCTTCTGGATCTTGTTGTCGTTGACGATCTTCGCCCACCGTTCGTTGCCCGGCAGCGTCTCGTCGGTGTACGGCTGCCACTCGGTGCCCGCCTGGGCCTTCATGCCGGCCGGGATGAGGGCGGCGTTGGCGTCGGTGTAGGCGTTGGCCATGAGGATGAAGTCGACGTCCTGCATGCCCTGGGTCTTGGCCTGGGCGAACCACGGCCCGACCTGGGCGTTGTAGACGACCGCCTGGCAGCCGCCGCTCTTGAGCTTGACCAGGTACGGCGTCGGGTCGCCCTGCCCGACCGAGGTGTCCTTGACCGCCAGCGTCTTGCCGGTGATGTCGCTCCACTCCTTGATGGCCGCGTCGATGCCGCCGCCGCTGCCGGGCAGCACGGTGAAGGCCAGGCACACCTTGTCGTGCTTGAGCGTCTCGGAGGCGTAGTAGAGCATCGCGGTCAGCAGCTTGAACGGGCCGGGGTTGACCGGGGCGATGTTCGGGCTGGTGAAGCAGGCCGGGTCCACGCCCACGGCCGGGATCGAGACGATCTGCGCCTTGCTGTAGGTGGCCCGGTTGAGCCCGCAGTCCACGGCGCTGGAGGAGCCGACGAACGCGACGACCTCCTCGGAGTCGATCAGCTCGCGCGCCGCCTCCGTGGAGCGCTGCGGGTTCATCGCGTCGTCCTTGCTGATCAGCTCGATCTTGCGGCCGTTGATCCCGCCGGCCTTGTTGACCTCCTCGAAGACGGCCTTGACCGCCTGCGGCACCTCGGGGGTCTGGAACAGGCCGGTGACGCCGTTGACGGCGCCGACCTTGATGGGCCCGTCGGTGCCCGAGCCGCCGGAGCAGGCCGTCAGAGCGGTCAGCAGGCCCAGGACGGGCAGGGCCATGAGTACGCGTTTCACGATGTCTCCTCCAAGACGGTGCCGAGGTAGGCGGCCCTGACGGCCGGTGCGTCCAACACGTCGAGCGTCGGCCCCGAGGCGATCACGTGCCCGAAGTCCAGCACCGTGACCTGGCCGCAGGCGGCTCGTACGAGATCCATGTCGTGCTCCACCAGCAGGATCGACACGCCGAAGCGGGCCGGGACCTGGGCCAGGCGGCGGCCGAGCCGCAGCGACTCGGCGGCGGACTGGCCGGCGGCCGGCTCGTCGAGCAGCGCGACCTTCGGCCTGGCGGCGATCGCGGCGGCGACGTCGAGCAGTCTCCTGGTGCCCGCGTCGAGGATCGACACCGGCACCTCGCCGGGCGGGCAGCCGAAGAAGCGCAGCACCTCCTCCGCCTCCTGGCTGGGCAGGCGCCGCCCGGCGACGATCGCCAGGTACTCCTCCTGCGTCAGCTCCGGGGCGATGGCGGTGGTCTGGAACGTGCGGCGCAGCCCGCGCCGGGCCCTGACGCTCGGGCTGAGCCGGTCGAGGGGCTGCCCGGCGAGCACGACCGAGCCCTCGTAGCGGGCGGCGAAGCCGGTGACCGCCGAGATCAGCGTGGACTTGCCGGCGCCGTTCGGGCCGATCAGGCCGGAGACGCCGAGGGCGGGCACGGTCAGGTCCACACCGTCCAGGGCGACGACCTGGCCGAACCGCACGCTCAGCCCGCGGATCTCCAGCACGTTCCCCTCGCCCGCCGCCGGAGGGACCGGGGCGGGCTCCTCGGCGGGCACGGCGGTCACGGCCTCCAGCAGGGGGCGCGCGGCCCGTTCGCGCCGGCGGGCGCGGGTGAAGTCGGTCTGGCTGACGCCGCTGCGCAGGGCGAAGATCGCCATGACGCCGAACAGGATGCCGCCGAGGTCCTGCGGCAGGCGCAGCTTCTCCAGGACCGTGGCCATGACCGCGCCGAAGATGCCGCCCAGGACGGCGCCCTCGGTGTTGTGCGGCCCGATGAGCACGGCGACCGCGAACAGCGCCAGCGACTGCATCATCGCGAAATTTCCGGATACGACGAGGCCGAGCTGCCCCGCCATCAGCCCGCCCCCGATGCCGGCGATGAACGCGCTGATGGCGAAGGCCGTGAGCTTGCTGCGCGCCACGGAGATGCCGTGCGCCGCCGCCGCCCGCTCGGAGTGCCGCAGCTCCAGCCAGGACCGCCCGATCCTGGTCCGGTTGACCAGCGCCAGGCCGATCGCGATCAGCACGAACACGGCCATGGCCAGCACGAAGTACGCCGCGTCGGAGGAGAAGGGCTCCGGCCGGACGAGGGTCTTCAGCTCCGTCGTGCCGGGGAACTGGTTGGCGTTCAGCACGATGTCGGTGGAGACGGCGAAGCCGAGCGTGACGACGGCGAGGTTGACGCCCCGGATGCGCAGCGCGGGCAGCCCGATCGCGACGCCCACCGGCACGGCCGCCAGGCCGCCGAGCACCAGCCACAGCAGGAAGCCGCCGGGCGCGTCGGCCAGGTTCAGCCGCAGCACCACCCAGGCCCCGATCGCCGCGAACGACATCTGGCACAACGACATGACCCCGGCCCGCCCGACGATCACGCCGTAGCTCTGCATGAGCACACCGCTGACCACGGCCGCGATCGCCAGGTAGATCCAGTACGGCGGCAGCACCCAGGGCAGCACCGCGCACGCCGCGACGGCCAGCCCCAGCCCGGGACCCCAGGTTTTCAGCAGCGCGTTCATCAGCTCCCGCCTTCCGTGCCGGCCGCCCGGGCGAGGCCGTCGTCGGTGACGGCGCCGAAGTAGAACTCGTGCAGCCGGTCCTGCGCCCCGCGCAGCTCCTCGCACGGGCCCTCGAAGACCACCCGGCCCTTGCGCAGCACGTACGCGCGGGCGCCGATCTCCAGCGCCAGGTTGGCGAACTGCTCGACGAGCAGCACCCCGATGCCCCGCTCGGCCAGCTCCCGCACCGAGCCCATCAGACGGCGGACCACGACCGGCGCGAGCCCGAGCGACATCTCGTCGATGAGGACGACCTTGGGCCCGGCGATCAGCGCCCGGCCGATGACGAGCATCTGCTGCTCGCCGCCGGACAGGTTGGCGGCCGGCAGGGTGCGCCTGCGGTCCAGCTCGGGGAAGATGTCGTAGACCATGGCCGGGTCGCCGTCGCCGGAGACCAGCAGGTTCTGCTCCAGCGTGAGCGTGCGGAAGACCGTGCGGGCCTGCTCGGCGTACCCGAGTCCGGCCTGGGCGCGGCGGTAGGTGGGCAGACCGGTCAGCGGCGCGCCGGCGAGGGTGACCGTGCCTGCGGCGGCGGGGGCCAGGCCCGCGATGCCGTCGAGCAGGGTGGTCTTGCCCGCGCCGTTCGCGCCGAGCAGCACGGTGACCGTGCCGGGCGCGACGCCGAGGCTCACCTCGTGCACGACGGGCACCTCTCCCCTGGAGACGCTGAGGCCCCGTACGTCGAGGACGTCGTCAGCGGGAGCGCCCATCAGCGGCTCCGGCGGCGGTCGTCGGCCGCGGCGGCCGGCGGCGCGTGCGCCGGTCCGCGAGGGGCCCGATCGATGATGCGCCGTGCCTCGAAGGGTAGAGGCATCGTCACCTCCCGGCACGAAATCGTATCTGATTCCATGTACGTTATGCGGATGGAAATGAGAGTGTCCAGAGCGGAGCGGATATGAAATCTGCGGCTGACAACAGGTCGGCGGATCTGGTCATGACCGGCGGCGTCGTCCACACGATGAACCCGGCCGGCCATCTCGCGTCCGGCATCGCGATCAAGGACGGACGCATCGTCAGGGTCGGCACTCCACTGCAGGTCCAGGCCATGGTCGGCCCGGGTACGCGGGTCGTGCGCCTGCGCGGCAGATCGGTGCTGCCCGGCATCAACGACAGCCACCTGCACGGCGCGTGGCTCGGCCTGCGCTGGCCCGACCTGCTGCTGGACCGCCTGACCGGCACCGGCGACCTCGTCCCCGACTCCCGGCTGGGCAAGCAGGAGGAGCGGCGGGCGGCGATCCTGCGCGCCGGCGACCTGCTGGCCTCCCTGGGCATCACGAGCTACACCGAGCCCGGTCTCGGCCCCTGCGAGCACGACGGCGGCGGGCGCTTCGGCATCGAGGTCCTGCGCGAGTACGCCGGGATGGCCGCGCGGGGCGAGCTGAAGGCGCGGGTGAGCGCGTTGCTGCTGTTCGCCGAGGTGGACGGGCGCAGCTCACTGCCCGACCTGGTCGCCGGGCTGCGCGACCTGACGCCGCCCGCCGAGGTGCCTGGCTGGTTCAGGGTGGCCGGGGTGAAGATCTTCGCCGACGGCATCCCGCCGATGCGCACGGCCTGGAGCGACGAGCCGTACGAGGACGGCACGCACGGCGCCCCGCTGGTCGAGGGCGGCTCCGAGGACGAACGCGAGACCGCTCTGACGACCATGATCAAGACCGCCGCCGCGGCCGGGCACCAGGTCGCGGTGCACGCCACCGGCAGCCGCGCGACCAGGACGGTCACCCGCGCCCTGGCCGGGGCCCCGGGGCGGCGCCACTACCTCGTCCACGGCGACGTCCTGCATCCGGACACACTCAAGACGATGGCCGCGGCCGGCATCGGCCTGACCACCCAGCCGGGCATCGCCGCCGCCGCCTCCCCCATGCTGCGCGACGCCCTGGGCCAGGCCGCGCTCGGGCACGCCTGGCCGGTGCGGGACGCGCTGGCCGCCGGCGTACGGCTCAGCCTCAGCTCCGACGCCCCCATGCTCACCCCCGACTGGCGGCACGGCGTGGCCGCGGCCGCCACCCGGTGGGCCGTGGAGGGCGCGCGCGACCAGCGGCTCGCGCTGGACCAGGCGCTGCGCGCCTACACGATCACCCCGGCCTGGCAGGAGGGCGCGGAGTCGTGGAAGGGCTCGCTGGAGCCGGGCAAGGTCGCCGACCTGTGCGTGCTCGACGACAGCCTGCTGGACGCGCACCCGGCCGACCTGCCCGAGGTGCCGGTCGCGATGACGATGGTGGACGGCAGGATCGTCTACGAACGCTGACGGGGGCCGCCCGCCGGGGCCTACAGCTCCACGTGGTGGTCGGGATCGCCGCCGAGGCGGCTGCCGCCGCCGCCCAGGGCCGAGATCCGCGCCATCTCCTCGGGCGACAGCTCGAAGTCGAAGACCTCCAGGTTGTGGCGCATCCGCCCCGGGTCGGCCGACTTGGGGATCGGCACGGCGCCGAGCTGCACGTGCCAGCGGAGCACGACCTGCGCGGGGGTGCGGTCGTGCGCGGCGGCGACCTCGGTGACGGCCGGGTCGTCGAGCAGCTTGCCGCCGGCGCCGAGCGGGCTCCACGACTCGGTCGTCACGCCGTGCCCGGTGAGCCAGGCGAGCAGGCCCGGCTGGGGGAAGCCGGGGTGCAGCTCGACCTGGTTGACCGCGGGCCACACGCCGCTCGCGTCGACCACCCGCTCGATCTGCTCCGGGGTGAAGTTGGAGACGCCGATCGAGCGGGCCAGCCCCTCCTCGCGCAGCCGGACGAACGCCTTCCAGGTGTCGACGAACAGGCCGTGGCCGGGCAGCGGCCAGTGGATGAGGTAGAGGTCGACGTAGTCGAGGCCGAGGCGGGACCGGCTCTCCTCGAACCCGCGCAGCGCCAGGTTGTAGCCGTGCTGGGCGCCGCGCAGCTTCGTGGTGACGAACAGCTCCTCGCGCGGCACGCCCGACTCGGCGACCGCCGCGCCCACGCCGCGCTCGTTGCCGTAGCTGGCGGCGGTGTCGATCAGCCGGTAGCCGAGCGAGAGCGCGTGGCCGACGGCCTGGTGGGCCTGGCGGTCGTCCATCGGCCAGGTGCCGAGGCCCAGGCACGGCATGGAGCGGCCGTCGGAGAGCACGAGGGTCGGCGCGGTCGTCATGGCGGTCCTCTTCCGGGTGCGGGCAGGTGACGTACCTACCCGCCGCCGTGATGACCAACCCGGCGGCCGGCCCGGCGGCCGGCCCCGCACCACGTCGCGGCGCGGGCGGCGTACGATCCGAGACGTGATCACCGCTCCCCGCCTGCTCGCCGTCAGCGACCTGCACGTGCACCATCCCGACAACCGCAAGCTCGTGGAGGAGCTGCGCCCCGGGTCGGACGGCGACTGGCTGCTCGTCGCGGGCGACGTCGGCGAGCTGACGACGGACATCGCCTGGGCGCTGCAGCTGCTGGCCGACCGGTTCGCGAGGGTGGTCTGGGCGCCCGGCAACCACGAGCTGTGGACGCCGGCCCGCGACCCGGTGCGGCTGCGCGGCGAGGAGCGCTACCGGTACCTGGTGGAGCTCTGCCGCGATCTCGGCGTGCTCACGCCGGAGGACCCGTACCCGGTGTGGGAGGGGGCGCGCGGCCCGGTCACGGTGGCGCCGCTGTTCGTCCTGTACGACTACACCTGGCGGCCGGAGGGCGCGACGACCAAGGAGGAGGCCCTGCGCACGGCCTACGACGCGGGGATCGTCTGCACCGACGAGGTCATGCTCCACCCCGACCCCCACCCCGGCAGGGACGCCTGGTGCGCGGCCAGGGTCGAGTTCACCGAGGCGCGGCTGGCCGCCCGGCCGCCGGGGCTGCCGACCGTGCTGGTCAACCACTATCCGCTGGTCCGCGAGCCGACGTGGGTGCTCACCCATCCGGAGTTCGCGCAGTGGTGCGGCACCGAGCGCACCGCCCGCTGGCACCTCGACTACGACGCCGCCGCCGTCGTGTACGGCCACCTGCACATCCCGCGCCTGACCCACCACGACGGCGTGCCGTTCATGGAGGTCTCGCTCGGCTATCCCCGCGAGTGGCGGCCGCGGCCGAACCCGCCGGCGCTGCCCCGCGTGATCGACGTGTGACGGCCGGTCCGGTCTGCGGGTCAGCCCTCCAGGTAGCGCAGGATCGCCAGCACCCGCCTGCTGTAGCCGGTGTCGCGCGGCAGGTCGAGCTTGTCCATGATGGCGTTGACGTGCTTCTCCACGGTGGACGCCGAGACGTGCAGGCGCTCGGCGATGGCCGCGTTGACCAGCCCCTGGGCCAGGTGGGCCAGCACCTCGGACTCGCGCGGGCTGAGCCGGCTCAGCGGGTCGGCGTGGCTGGTGCGGGCCAGCAGCCGCCGCACGACCTCGGGGTCGAAGGCCGTGCCGCCGGCGCGTACGCGGTCGAGCGAGTCGAGGAAGTCGGCCACCTCCGAGACCCGGTCCTTCAGCAGGTAGCCGAGCCCTTCGGCGGGCCCGGCCAGCAGGGTGGCGGCGTAGTGGGGCTCGACGTACTGGGACAGGACGAGCACGCCCACCTCGGGCCAGCGCGCGCGGATCTCCAGGGCCGCCCGCAGCCCCTCGTCCTTGTGGCCGGGCGGCATGCGCACGTCGATCACCGCCACGTCGGGCCGGTGGTCGGCGACGGCGGCCAGCAGCGCGGGCGCGTCGCCCACGGCCGCGACGACCTCGTGCCCGGCCTCGGCGAGCAGCCGGGTCAGCCCCTCGCGTAGCAGCACGGAGTCGTCGGCCAGGATCAGCCGCACGGCGGCTCCTTGGGCAGCGTGGCGACGATCTTCGTGGGCCCGCCGCGCGGGCTGTCCACGGTGAACGCGCCGTCGAGCGCCAGGACCCGGCGGGCCAGCCCGGACAGGCCGCCGCCCGCGGGGTCGGCGCCGCCCCCGCCGTCGTCGGAGATCGCCACGCTCACCGTCCGTTCGTCCTCGCCCACCACGACCAGGATGTCATGGGCGCGGGCGTGCTTGACCGCGTTGGTGATCGCCTCCCTGGTCACGAAGTACAGGGCGGTCTCGATCTCCGTGGCGGGCCGGGCCGACAGCCCGTAGTGGACGGTGACCGGCACGGCTGCGCGGTCGGCGACGCCGGCCAGCGCGACCTTGAGCCCCAGCTCGTCCAGGGCGGTGGGGTAGATGCGCCAGGCGACGCTGCGCAGCTCGTCCAGGAGGCGGCGGGACTCGGCGTAGGCCTGGTCGACCAGCTCGGCGGTCCGTTCGTGGCCGTGCCGGGCCCGGCCGAGCAGCATGGCCAGGGCCACGCCGCGCTGCTGGACGCCGTCGTGCAGGTCGCGTTCGATCCGGCGGCGCTCGTCGTCCACGGCCCGGACGATGCCCGAGCGGCTCGCGGTCAGCTCGGCGATGCGGCGGCGCATGAGCTCCCGGCCGCCGGGGCCGAGGAAGTGGGCGGCCAGGCGGCGTTCGAGCACGCCGGCGGCCAGGGCGAGCAGCGCGGTCACCGTCAGCAGGGCCACGCCGCCGGTCAGGCCGAGCATGCCGCCGGTGGTGACGAGCCTGACGCCCGGCAGCTCGACGGGGACGGGGTCCGAGCCGCCGGTGATCAGGTCCCACGCCCCGCCGCCCAGCAGCAGGCCGCCGACGAACAGGGCGGTGGCGCAGGCGTACCCGCCGAGCACGCCCAGGGCGGCGCGGGCGGCGAGGTAGGCGTAGCCGCCGTCGCGGGTGGGGGCGGGGTGGCCGAACCACCGGGTCAGCCGGGCGCGTTCGAGCGCCAGGAGCCGCGCCGCGCCGCGCCGGGCCAGGGGGCGCGCGGCCGGGACCAGGGCGGCGGGCCAGGCCACGCAGAGGAAGGCCAGCTCGACCGCGCCGAGCGCCATGCCCGCCAGCACCCCGGCCAGCGCCTTCACCGCCCGCCTGCCGGTGTTCTCCCGGTTGTCCGGCATGGGCCCGAAGTTGTCTGACACGGGCCCGAAGTCTAGGCGTCGCGGCGGCGCAGCACGGCGTAGCCCGCCGCCAGCGCCGCCGCCGCCCAGGCCAGCAGCCAGGCCAGGCCCTCCCCCGCCGAGTACGGGATGGGCCCGCCGGTCAGGTTGTCCACGCTGTCCATGAACGCCAGCCCGGCGAACGTCGGCATGCGCAGCGAGGCGTCCAGCGCCGCCTGGCTCCCGGTCATCAGCAGCACCAGGGGCAGGCCCAGGAGCAGCATGAACACCACGGTCAGCGTGCCCGCCGCGCTGCGCATCGCGGCCCCGGCGCCCAGCGTCATCACCGCCACCAGGGCGAAGAACGCGCCCGCGCCCGCGACGTCCCGCACGGCCGCCCCGAACGGCAGCACGACGAGCCCCCCGAACGCGTCGGCCTGCAGCACCACGTAGACCGCCGCCGTCGCCAGCGCCCCCGACAGCACCCCGGCGGCGAACATCACCGGCGCCAGCACCAGCGCCTTGGCGGCCAGCACGAGCCCGCGCACCGGCGTGGCCTGCAGCGTGACCCTGATGCCGCCCGAGGAGTACTCCGACGTGATCGCCAGCATGGCCAGGGCGACGAGCGCGAACTGCACGAACGACGTGGCCGACACCACGGACTCGCTCGCCGTCACCCGCACGCCGGGCACCCGCTCGCGCACCGCGTCGGTGGCCGCCGCCGCGGCCAGGGCCACGGCGGTCAGCACCATGAGCGCCGCCGCGCCGGCCAGGCACCACCACGTGGACCGGACCGACCACAACTTGCCCCACTCGGCCCGTGCCGCCTGCCACAACGCCGCCGTCACGCGCCCGCCTCCGTCGTCCCGTACTCCACGCTGCTCTCCGTCAGCTCCTGATAGGCCTGCTCCAGGGACGCCTCCCGGGTGCGCAGCCCGTGCAGCCTGATCCCGGCCTCGTAGGCCAGGTCGCCCACCCGCTCGACGGGCGCGCCGGTGGCGACGACCTCGTTCTCGGCGACGCGCTCGGCGGCGATCCCGGCGGCACGCAGGCGTCCGGCCAGCTCCCCTGCGTACGGGGTGCGGGCCAGCACGGCCGTCAGCGAGCTGCGCCCGATGACCTCGGCCAGGGGCGCGTCGGCGATCAGCCGGCCCTTGCCGATCACCACCAGGTGGTCGGCCGTGAGCTGCATCTCGCTCATCAGATGGCTGGAGACGAACACCGTGCGGCCCTCGGCGGCCAGCGACCGCATGAGCCGGCGCACCCACCGCACGCCGTCGGGGTCGAGCCCGTTGACGGGCTCGTCGAACAGCAGCACCTGCGGGTCGCCGAGCAGCGCGGCGGCGATGCCGAGCCGCTGGCTCATGCCGAGCGAGAGCGCCCCGGCCCGGCGGTTCGCCGCGCCGGCCATGCCGACGCTCTCCAGCACCTCGGCCACCCGCCGCACGGGGATGCCGTTGCTGCGGGCCAGCGCGGTCAGGTGCGCCCGCCCGCTGCGCCCGGGGTGCAGCGCCCGCGCGTCGAGCAGCGCGCCGACCGTCCGCAGCGGGTTCCTGATCCGGTGGTACGGCACGCCGCCGACGAGCGCCGTGCCCGCCGAGGGCCGGTCGAGCCCGAGGACGAGCCGCATCGTGGTGGACTTCCCGGCGCCGTTGGGCCCGAGGAACCCGGTCACCGCGCCGGGTCTCAGCTCCAGCGACAGGTCGTCCACCGCCGTCCGGTCGCCGTACCGCTTGGTCAAACCCTTCAGACTGATCACGAGGGTCAACGCTAGGCAGCCGGGAGGCGGGCCACCATGGGGCCCGGCCACCGACCTCGATGGCGGAAAACCGGAACAGAGCAGGTCGCGGCGCCGGCCGGGCGGGGCGGCCGCGCCCAAACAAGACGGTGCCGTTGCCCCGCGTTGACGTGCGGCTCACTACGGTTGCCGAGCATGACCGAAGACAAGAGCCGGAACCGGCGGCGGATCAGCATCGACGAAGCGGGCCTGGAGAAGCGCAGGTCCGCGATCCAGGCGCTCATGGAGCAGCCGCCGTCACCGGCGTCCGAGCAGGTGGGCGTCTTCGCCGAGGCGAACGCCCAGGGCGCGACACAGGCCGACCTCGGCTGATCCCGCCCGGCGCGGCCCCGGGTTCGACAAAGCGGCGGCGCGCCGCGCCGCCGCTCCCGGGTCCGGGATGTCACGCTCGCCGGGAACGAGGAGTACCGCCATGAGCGAAGCCGCACAAGGGCCCGAGGCGCATCCTCTCGTCAAGGAGCGCGTCGCCGCGACGGAGGAGGAGGCCGGGGAGCTGTTCGCCGAGTTCCGCGACCGCTACGAGGAGCTCTTCGGCTGCCCGCTCCCCGACGTCTGGTACGACCACCGCACCGTCACGCTGACCCGCCGCGTGGTGAGCGAGCGCGCCGGGCTGCTCACCACCCGCCGCGACGGGAACCAGGTCGAGCTGCTCTCCCCGTCGGGCGAACCGCTGGTGGGCGCCAACATGATCGCCTCGCCCGCGCTGGAGTTCGTGGCCCGCACCGGCGCCATCTACGTGCGGGAGCTGCCCGGCGGCCTGACCGGGGAGGAGCGGGTCGCCCTGGCCGAGGTGCTGGTCGAGCAGCGGATCCTCAAGCTGAGCGGCTAGCGGCGGCGTGACCTACGCCTCCCTGCGGGCGGGGCGGGGGCCCAACGCGCTCGTCGTCGAGGCGCTGGGCGTGCTCGGCGGCATGCGCGGGCGTGCGCTGGACATCGGCGCGGGCCCGCTCAACGACACCCGTTTCCTGCTGGAGCTGGGCTTCTCGGTCGAGGCCGTGGACACCGACCCCTGCACCCTCGCGCTGGCGGCGGCATGGCGGCACCCGCGGCTGCGGGTCGTGCACGCCGACGTCCGTGACGTGCCGGTCGCGGGCGGCGTGCTGTGCTGCACGTTCTTCGGTCCGGAGGACGCCTGGGCGGGGCGGCCGGGGCGCACGTTCCTGCGTGCCCCCGAGGCCGGCGCGCTGTTCCCCGGGCTGGAG
Source organism: Nonomuraea sp. NPDC005692 (assembly GCF_040631115.1). NCBI lineage: Bacteria > Bacillati > Actinomycetota > Actinomycetes > Streptosporangiales > Streptosporangiaceae > Nonomuraea > Nonomuraea sp. NPDC005692. Next base: position 135,338 of record NZ_JBEXYU010000016.1, read on the forward strand.
CCGGTCGTCCTGCGCGAGGACCGCTACGACGGCACCGACGCCAGGGACCAGCCCAAACACTGGCACGTGGTGCGCTGCGTCTTCCGCAGGCCAGCCGGGTCAGCCTGACGTCAGGCCCGCCGGGTCAGCCTGACGTCGCGAGGGTCAGGAAACCCTCCTCGACCAGGCGGCGTACCAGGGCAAGGCCGTCCTCCCCCGGCAGACCGGCCGCCGTGAAGGGCTCGCCGTCCGCCGTGCGCTGGAAGGCCGCCTCGTGCCGGGCCGGGAGGCTGAGCCGTTTGCCGTGGAAGGCGAGGACCAGCGTGCCGGCGTCCCGTCTGCTCTCCCAGCGCAGGCCGGGGCGGCGCCGGACGGCGGTGCCGGCGTCGAGGCGGGCCAGGCCCGCGAGGTCGAGCAGGTGGCCGCCCAGCCGGTCGCCCTCGGCGAGCAACGCCATGTCCACCGCGTCGTCGGCCAGCCTCTCGGGGGTGAGGGCGGTTCCCAGGCGGGCGGTCAGCTCCCGGATGCGCTCCCGTGCGGCGGCCCGGCCGCCGGTCGTCCGGGCGAAGCCGAAGGGCAGCGGCTCCTGGCAGGCGGGGTCGGCGGAGACGGCCGCCTCGCACCCGGCCAGCAGCACGTCGGCCCAGGTCAGGGGATGGACGCCGACGCTCAGGTGCAGGGACGCGCCCTGCGCCGAGGCGGCCTCGTGCGGCAGGCCGCGCGGCAGGTAGAGCAGGTCACCTTCGCACAGGTCGAACTCGTGGCAGGCGCCCTCGTGGATCCGCCAGCGTTTGGCCCCGGCCACCTGCAGCACGAACACGTCGTGGGAGTCGTGGTGGACGCCGAAGCCGCGCGCCCGCGGCGGTGTGAGGTAGGCGTTGACCCGGCACTCCGCGCTGAACTCGCCCGCCAGACGCCGGCACAGCTCCCGCAGCGGCGGCCACCGTTCGTGCACCGAGGGCATGATCAGGGTCGAGCCGTCGCGGTAGCGGGCGTAGAGGTCCTCCAGCCCGGCCGCGCCGCCGTCGGCGTGGCCGTCGCGGACCACGCGCACGGCCCCGGCGTGCCGGCCGGAGCCGGACAGCAGCTCGTCGAAGCGGGCCAGCGAGAACAGCTCGCGGTAGTGGCCGGGCGACCGCCTGCGCAGCAGGAGATGCCGCCGCCCCTGGTGGTCCCGCAGGAACTGCTCGCGGGAGACCGGGCCGAGCAGCCAGTCGGTGGCGGGCGTGACGTCCGCGCCGTCCCGCTCGTCGATCATCATCTCCGGTCCGTACCCGTGGCGTCCGCGCGCCACGCCCCGGGCCGCACAGAGGCGGCCCGGGGGCGGCCCGGGAGGCCCAGGGGCGCGGTCAGTCGGTGCCGAGCTCCATCGCGGCGCGGTCGAGCAGCTCGTCGTCCTCGGAGACCTCGCCGCGCGAGGCGATGGCCTCCGCGCCGCCCTGCGGCATCGCGCCGATGAGGCCGGTCGAGGCCGCCTGGGCGGCGCCGATGAGCGCCGGGTGGGTGGTGCCGACCATGCCGAGCGTGGCGTACTGCTCCAGCTTGGCGCGCGAGTCGGCGATGTCCAGGTTGCGCATGGTGAGCTGGCCGATGCGGTCGACCGGACCGAACGCGGAGTCCTCCGTGCGCTCCATCGACAGCTTGTCGGGGTGGTAGCTGAAGGCCGGGCCGGTGGTGTCGAGGATCGAGTAGTCCTCGCCGCGGCGCAGCCTCAGGGTGACCTCGCCGGTGATCGCCGTGCCGACCCAGCGCTGCAGCGACTCGCGCAGCATCAGCGCCTGCGGGTCGAGCCAGCGGCCCTCGTACATGAGCCGGCCGAGCCGCCGGCCCTCGTTGTGGTACGTGGCCAGGGTGTCCTCGTTGTGGATGGCGTTGACCAGGCGCTCGTAGGCGGCGTGCAGCAGCGCCATGCCGGGGGCCTCGTAGATGCCGCGGCTCTTGGCCTCGATGATGCGGTTCTCGATCTGGTCGGACATGCCCAGGCCGTGCCGGCCGCCGATCGCGTTGGCCTCCATGACCAGGTCGACCGGGGAGCCGAACTCCTTGCCGTTGATCGTGACCGGGCGGCCCTGGTCGAAGCCGATGGCGACGTCCTCGGTGATGATCTCGACCTCGGGGTCCCAGAAGCGCACACCCATGATCGGCTCGACGGTCTCGATGCCGGTGTCGAGGTGTTCGAGGGTCTTGGCCTCGTGGGTGGCGCCCCAGATGTTGGCGTCGGTCGAGTACGCCTTCTCGGTGCTGTCGCGGTAGGGCAGCCCGTGGGCGAGCAGCCACTCCGACATCTCCTTGCGCCCGCCGAGCTCGGAGACGAAGTCGGCGTCGAGCCAGGGCTTGTAGATGCGCAGGTGGGGGTTGGCCAGCAGGCCGTAGCGGTAGAACCGCTCGATGTCGTTGCCCTTGAACGTGGAGCCGTCGCCCCAGATCTGCACCTCGTCCTCGAGCATGGCCCGCACCAGCAGGGTCCCGGTGACGGCGCGGCCGAGCGGCGTGGTGTTGAAGTAGGCCCGGCCGCCCGAGCGGATGTGGAACGCGCCGCAGGTGAGCGCAGCCAGGCCCTCCTCGACCAGCGCGGCGCGGCAGTCGACCAGGCGCGCGAGCTCGGCCCCGTAGGCCAGCGCGCGGCTGGGCACCGAGGCGATGTCGGGCTCGTCGTACTGGCCGATGTCAGCGGTGTAGGTGCACGGGACGGCGCCCTTGTCGCGCATCCACGCGACGGCCACCGAGGTGTCGAGACCGCCGGAGAAGGCGATGCCGACCCGCTCGCCGGTGGGCAGGGAGGTGAGAACCTTGGACATAGAAGAAGATTATGCATTGCAACGCATGAACATGCAAAGCCACCCCCTCATCCGGGTGCGGGCCGGGATTCCCGGCGGAGGGTGGACAACCGGGCGAGGACGTGATCTGACGGAGTGAGGACCGCCGACGATCACGAACAGGAGCACCGGGACATGAGCGACAAGCCGCGACTGCACTCAGCCGGCCCCACCCACCTGGACCGCGCCCGCGACCTGCGCCCGCTGATCGAGAGCGAGGCGGCCGAGGCCGAGGCGCTGGGCAGGCTGACCGAGCCCGTCGTGGCCGCCCTGCACGAGGCCGGGCTGTTCGGCATCTGGCTGCCCGCCCCGCTGGGCGGCTCGGAGCTGTCACCGTCGGAGCTGCTCGCCCTGTTCGAGGAGCTGACCTACGCCGACGCCTCGACCGGCTGGGTGATCATGGCCACCACCCTGGAGAACGGCACGGCGGGCGCCTACCTGGGCGACGACGCCGTCGAGCAGATCTTCGGCGGCCCCCGCACGCCGCTGTTCGCGGGCCAGGGCACCCGGCCGGGCACCGCCGTGCGCGAGGACGGCGGCTTCCGGCTGACCGGCCGATGGAGCTTCGCCTCGGCCATGCCGCACGCCCAGTACGTGCACAGCCTGGGCGTCGTGGAGGGCACCGGCGAGGAGCGCATCTTCATCACCCCGGTCGAGGACGCCAAGCTGCTCGGCAACTGGGACGTCCTGGGCCTGCGTGCGACCGGCAGCCTCGACTACGCCATCGACGGCGCCTTCGTGCCGGAGTCGCGCACGCACCTGTTCGCCCAGCGGGAGCCGCTGCGCGGCGGCGCGATCTACCGGCTCGGCCTGCTGGACCAGGCGCTGATCGCCCACTCCGGCTGGGCGCTCGGCCTCGGCCGCCGCCTGCTGGACGAGCTGGGCCGGCACGTCGCGGCCCGCGCCGGACGTCCGGGGCAGCTCGCCGTCAGCGACGCCTTCCACACCGGCTTCGCCCGCGCCGAGGCGGCCCTGCGGGCGGCGCGCGCCCTGGTCCGCGAGACGTGGGACGACGCCGAACGCACCCTGGACGCGGGCGGCCCGCTGTCCACCCGCCAGGAGACGATGGTGCGGCTCGCGCTCAACCACGCCACCTCGACGCTCACCGAGGTGGCCGGGTTCGCCTACGCCTCGGGCGGCACGACGGCGCTGCGCGACGGCCTGCTCCAGCGCCTGTTCCGGGACGCGCACGCCGGCGCCCAGCACATCACCTCGGGCCCGCAGGCGCTGCGGGAGTGCGGACGCGAGCTGGCGGGGCTGGCCCGGGGCGAGGAATGGACGCTCTTCAGCCTGGAGCCCTGACCCGAAGCCCCGCCCTGCCCCGAAGCCCCGAGCCCCGCCGCGGGACGTCGGGGCCGCCTCCCGGAGGTCAGTGCTGCCGGGAGACCTGGGCGGTGTGCAGGGCGTCCGCGGTGGCGATCTTGTGGTTGCGGGCCGCCCGCTCGATCACCTCGGCCTCGGCGTCGCCCTCGATCAGGCTCAGCAGGTGGTCGTGCTCCTCCACCGACTTGCGCGCCCGCCCCGGCACGTACGTGAAGCTGGAGCGGCGCATGTGGTCGAGCCGCGCCCACTCCGACTCCAGCAGGGCGTTGAGGTGCTCGTCGGGGCAGTGGCGGTAGAGCGAGAAGTGGAACTCGCGGTTGAGCGCGGTGAAGGAGGTGGGGTCGAACTCCTCCAGCGCCTCCTTCATCCGCTCGTTGATCTCGCGCGACTCCTGGATCTTGGCCGCGTCCATGTGCGGCGCGCAGATGGCCGTGGCGTAGCCCTCCAGCCGGGCCAGCACGTTGAGGGTGTGCTCGACCTGCACCGAGTCGAAGACGGCTACCCGGGCGCCGATGTTGCGCACGACCTCGACCAGCCCGTCGGACTGCAGCCTGCGCACGGCCTCGCGCAGCGGGATCGTGCTGACGCCGGTCTCCCGGGCGAGCTGGTCCATGACCAGCCGGTAGCCGGGGCCGTACGTGCCGTCGAGGATGCGGGCCCGCAGCAGGTCGTAGCTGATCTCGGCCTTGGAGCCCTTGGGCCGCTTGGCCTGGGCCGGTTTTCTCGTGCTGCTCACCATCACCTCTGCAGGACCTTCATGATGGCGTCGCGGAAGCCCGCGCCCGCCGGCGCTTCGACGCGACCGCCCGGAGCCCTCACCGGCTCCGCCCCCGAGGTCACCTCGACGATACGCTGGACGCCCGCTGTCATCCCCTCATCTTGCCCGACCACGAGCACGGACGGCGCCTGGTCCCCCGCGCGGGCGGCCGGTCCGCGCAGGGGGCCGGAGGGGCGAGGGCCGGGCCACCGGGAGAACAGCCCCGCCATCCAGAACCTCCGTCTGTCCTATTTCACATATGATTTCAGATCTTATCGTACGCGGGCACGGGGAAGTCCACGACCACCTGCCCAGTTCCCGTCGAGCCGAAGTACGGGCACAACTGCTCACCCCGCCCCTTGTACGACCGCCACCCCAGCAGCCCGAACAACATCGCCGTGTCCGCCATCGCGCCCTCCCCCGCGCAGCGCACGTTGTAGTCGGGCAACATGTCCAGGAACTCGCCGATGCGCCCTTCGGCCCACATGTCCAGCACGGCCATGTCGATCTTCCGGTTGAGCGGGCTGCTGACCTCGTTGAGCAGCGACTCGGCGGTCTCGTTCGAGGGGAAGGCGTGCGAGAGCGAGCCGCTGGCCAGGAAGGCGACCCGGCGGTCGCTCTGCTGGATGCCGCGCAGCAGCGCCTCGCCGATGCGCCGGTTCTCGTCGATCGAGGAGTAGATGTTGCAGCCGATCGGCAACACCCGCACGGCGGAGTCCTCGTTCATGAAGTGCATCGGCACCAGCGTCGCGTACTCCAGGCCCAGGTCGCGGTAGGTGTGCACGAGCGCCTTCTGCCCGCCGGCGGCGATCTCGGCGCGGATCAGCTCGGCCAGCTCGGGGTCGCCCGGGTAGTCGTAGTCCAGGTCGTGGATGAAGTGCGGCAGCTCGTGGCTGGCGTAGGAGTCGCGGTGGCGCTCCTTGCCGTTGAGGTGGAAGCCGATGCTGTTCATCCAGTGGGTGTCGGCGATCAGGTACGTGTCCACCCCCAGCTCCCGCGCCCGCCTGCCGACCTCGGTGAGAGCCAGCTCGGCGGGCCGGCGGATGCCGAAGTGCCGGCCCGGCTGGATCGACAGCCAGATCGACGGCACATGCGTGATCTTGGCTGCCAGGACGAGCTCTCCCATCACACCCTCCCCAGGTGCGTCCAGACGCCCTTGACCTCGGTGTAGGCGTCGATGGCGTACGGGCCCATCTCCCTCCCCCACCCGCTGGCCTTGTAGCCGCCCCACGTGGTGGCGGCGTCGGGCACATGGATCATGTTGATGAACACGGCTCCCGCCCGGATCCGGGCGGCCAGGCGGTGGGCGGTCGACAGGTCGTTGGTCCAGATGGAGGCGGCCAGGCCGTACTCCAGTCCGTTGGCGCGGCCGATGATCTCGTCGGGGTCGTCGTAGGCCAGCACCGGGATGACGGGCCCGAACACCTCCTCGCGGGCCACGGCCATGGTGTCGGTCACCTCGGCGAACACGGTCGGGCGGTAGAAGAAGCCGGGGCCGTCGGCGCGCCTGCCGCCGGTGACGAGTTGCGCGCCATCGTACAGCGCGCTGCGGACGTGGGCGTCCACGGCCATCAGGTGGTCCTCGCTGATCAGCGGGCCGAGGTCGGTGGCCGGGTCGAGGCCGGGTCCGACCTTGAGCGCGTCGGCCGCGGCGGCCATCTTCGAGGCGAACTCGTCGACGCGCTTGCGGTCGACGTAGAAGCGCGAGTACGCGGCGCAGACCTGGCCGCTGTTGAACAGCGCGCCCTGGACGTTGCCCGCCACCGCGGCGTCGATGTCGGCGTCGGCCGCGATGATGCTCGGCGTCTTGCCGCCGAGCTCCAGCGTCAGACGCTTGAGGTTGTCCGCGCCGGCGTGCACGAGCGAGCGGCCGACCGACGTCGAGCCGGTGAAGGAGATCTTGTCCACGCCCGCGTGCCCGGCCAGCGCCGCGCCGGTCTCCGGGCCGCCGGTCAGCAGGTTCACCACGCCGGGCGGGAAACCGGCCAGCGCCATCAGCTCCACCAGCCGGACCGTGGTCAGCGGGGTCTGCTCGGCGGGCTTGACGATCACCGTGTTGCCGCAGGCCAGGGCGGGGGCGAGCTTCCAGGCGGCGATCATCAGCGGGAAGTTCCACGGGGTGATGAGCGCGCACACGCCGACCGGCTCGCGCCGGGTGTAGTGCAGGGTGTCGGGGTACGAGACGGGCAACACCGAGCCCTCAATTTTCGTACACCATCCTGCGAAATATCGGAAATGTTCGGCGGTGCCGGGCACGGTCACGTTCCGCGCCACCGCCAGCGGCTGGCCGTTGTCCCTGGTCTCCAGCTCGGCCAGCTCGTCGGCGTGCTCCTCCACCAGGTCGGCCACTTTCCACAGCAGCCTCGCGCGGGCGGCGGCGGGCATCTCGGCCCAGGCCGGGTCGTCCAGCGCGGCCCGGGCCGCCGCCACCGCGCGGTCCACGTCGGCGGGGCCCGCCTCGGCGCACTCGGTGATCACGGTGGCCTCGGCCGGGTCCAGCGTGGCGAACGTCGCGCCGTCCGCGGCCGGGCCCCAGGCGCCGCCGATGTACAGGCCGGTCATGAGCCGATCTCCTCTCGCACCATGTCCGCGCACCGCTCGCCGATCATGATGGCGGGCGCGTTCGTGTTCCCTGACGTGACGGCGGGCATCACCGAGGCGTCGGCGACGCGCAGCCCGTCGATGCCGTGGACTCTGAGCCGCTGGTCCACGACGGTTCCCATGGCGCAGGTCCCGACCTGATGGTGGTAGGTCACCAAGGTCCTCTCTATGTGCTCGGACAGTTCACGGTCACCGGGGTAGAGCTCCGCGCCCGCCCATTCCCGCAGGGCGGCGGCGTGGGCCAGCTCCCGGCACAGCTCGACGGCCGCGCGCATGCACGCGCGGTCGGCGGCCGCCTCCAGGTAGGCGGGGTCGATGTGCAGCGGGGCGTCGGGGTCGGCCGAGGTCAGCGCCAGGTGGCCCCTGCTCTCCGGCCGGACGATCCCGGCCATGAGCGTGAAGGCGTCCGGCGGGCCGGTCATGCCCTCGTCGTACAGGGGGACGTGGAAGAACAGCGGCTGCACGTCGGGGCCGGGCAGGCCGGGGCGGCTGCGCCAGAAGAGCTGGCTGTGCATCGGCTGCAGGCCGGGCATCGCGGGCGGCACGGGCCGGCGGGCGGCCACGATCACCGGGACGAGCGCGTGGTCGTGCAGGTTGCGCCCGACGCCGGGCAGGTCCTCCACCGCCTTGATGCCGTGCCGGCGCAGCTCGGCCGCGTCGCCGAGGCCGCTCAGCAGGAGCAGGCGCGGCGACTCAACGGTCCCGGCGCTGAGCACGACCTGGCGGGCGGCCCCGACCTGGTGCAGGCGGCCGTCCTGGCGGTACTCCACGCCCACGCACCGCCGCCCGCGCAGGAGCAGCCGGCGGGCGCGGGCCCCGGTGCGGATCTCCAGGACGGGGCGGTCGCAGCGCGGGCGCAGGTAGGCGTCGGCCGTGCTGTGCCTGCGGCCGTGCCGGATCGTGAGCTGGCAGAACCCGGCGCCGTCGGGACGCTCGCCGTTGCAGTCGGCGTTGAACGGCATGCCCTGCTCCACGGCGGCGGCCACGATCGCCGCGTTGACCTGGTGCGGCGCGTAGTCCGCGATCACCCGTACGGGCCCGCCGACGCCGTGGTAGTCGCCGGGCCCGCGGTCGAAGTCCTCCAGCCGCTTGAAGTACGGCAACACCTCGGGGTACGACCAGCCGGGCCCCCAGGCGTCGTAGTCGGCCGGCGCGCCCCTGACGAAGATCATGCCGTTGAGCGAGGACGAGCCGCCCAGCACCTTCCCGCGCGGCCAGTGCGGACGCCGCCCGCCCAGCCGTCGCTGCGGCGCCACCCGGTAGTCGTAGTCCTCGGGGCCGCCCCACAGCCGGAACACCCCGCCGGGGTCGTGGATGTCGGGGTTGACGTCGGGGCCGCCCGCCTCCAGCAGCAGCACGCGCAGCGCCTCGTCGTCGGCCAGCCGGCGGGCCACCGCGGCGCCCGCCGAGCCCGCGCCGACCACGACGACGTCAAAGGTCTCCATCGCCCGCTCCCAGATAGGCCGAACGCAGCCGGCCGCGCAGCTCGTCCGGCGTGCCGCGCAGGACGACCCGGCCCCGGTCCAGCACGTGCACGCGGGTGGCCAGCTCCAGGGCGAGCCGGGTGTACTGCTCGATGAGCAGCACCCCGGCGCCGGCCTCGGCCAGCGCGGCCAGGGCGGGGACGAGCCTGGACACCACGGCGGGGGCCAGGCCGAAGGACAGCTCGTCCACCAGCAGGTAGCGCGGCCCGCCGGTGACGGCCTGGGCCAGGGCGAGCATCTGCTGCTGGCCGCCGGACAGCGTGCCGGCCCGCCGGTCGCGCAGCGCGGCCAGCTCCGGGAAGGCGGCCAGGGCCGGTCCGGGGTCGGGCCCGGCCACCCGCAGGTTGTCGGCCACGCTCAGCGAGCGCAGCACCCGGTGGCCCTCGGGGACGGCGGCCACGCCCAGCGCCCGGACGCGTTCGGGGCGCAGCCCGGTCAGCGCGTCGCCGTCGGCGGTGACCGCGCCCGCCTCGACCGGCAGCAGCCCGGCCACGGCGAGCACGAGCGTGCTCTTGCCCGCGCCGTTCGCGCCGAGGAGCGCGGTGATCTCGCCGGGCGGCACGTCGAGCGTCACGTCGTGCAGCACCTCGCGCCCGCCCCTGCGCACGCGCAGGTCGCGCACCTCCAGGCTCACGGCGCCTCCCCCAGGTAGGCGGCGCGCACCCGCTCGTCGGCCAGCACCGCCGCGGTCGGTCCGGCGGCGACCAGGCGGCCGAAGTCCAGCACGGCCGTGGTCGCGCAGACCTCGCCGACCAGGGCCACGTCGTGCTCGATGAGCACCACGAGCGCCCCGAACTTGTCCGGCACGGCCGTCACCACCTCGGCCAGCGACCGCGACTCCGCCTCCGACAGCCCGGCGGCCGGCTCGTCGAGCAGCACGATCCTGGGCGTGCCGACCAGGGCGCGGGCCAGTTCGAGCCGCCGCCGTTCCGGCAGCGTCAGCTCGCCCGCCGGGCGTCCGGGGTCGCTCAGGCCGCAGAAGGCGAGCAGGCCCTCGTCCGGGCCGCCCAGGTGGTCGGCGGCCAGGCGCAGGTTGCCGGCCGCGCTCAGCTCGGCGACCACCTGCTCCTGCTGGAACGTGCGGCGCAGCCCCCACCTGGCCCGCCGGTGCGGCGCGAGCGCCAGCAGGTCGGCGCCGCCGGCCGTGACCCGCCCGGAGACCGGCCGCACGAAGCCGGACAGCACGTTGAACAGGGTGGTCTTGCCCGCGCCGTTGGGCCCGATGAGCCCGCACAGGCCGGAGTCGAAGGTCAGGGTGACGCCGTCCAATGGGCGCACGCCGCCGAAGCGCACCCGCAGGTCCTCGATCTCCAGCCTCATGCGGGCCGCCGCAGGTCCTCTAGCTGCCCGCCGATGCCGCGCGGCGCGGTGACCAGGGCGTGCACGGTGCCCGCGCCGAAGACGACGAGCATGAGGTTGCCGTCGAGCCCGGCGGCGTCGAGCGCGGCCGGCACGACCTGGCCGACCACGCCGGACAGCACCACACCGGTCAGCCCGTACGCGCCGCCGACCAGGACGACGGCGAACAGCAGCACCGAGTCCGAGGCCCGGAACGAGATCGGGTCCAGCCGCCCGGTGTTGGCGGCCAGCAGCGCCCCGGCGGTCCCGGTGACGAACGCCGCCAGCGCGAACGCCCACACCTTGTACCTGGTCAGGGCCACGCCGACAGCCAGCGCGCCGGCCTCGCCGCTCCTGATCGCCGCCCACGCCCGGCCCGGCCGCCCGCGCTGGTGCAGCACGACGAGGACGAGCGCGAGCACCGCGCACAGGACGGCGAACCGGAAGAACCCGGCGTCGGAGGACGCCATCGAGGGGCGTGGCATGGCCTGCTGCGTCCCGCTGCCCGCCACCCGGCCGAGGAACCCGGGCCCGCCGTCGGGGAACCCGGTCGCCGAGAACGCCACCTGGAACGCCCCGCCGGCCATGAGCGTCACCAGGGCCAGGTCCACGCCGGACAGGCGCAGCGCGGGCAGCCCGTACACGATGCCGACCAGGCAGGTGACCGCCCCGGCCGCCAGCACGACCAGCGGGAACGGCCACCCGGTGGCGAACGCCAGCCGCAGCGCCACCCAGCCGCCGACGCCGAGCAGCGCCACCTGGCCGAGCGAGACCAGCCCGAGCCGGGCGTACAGCAGGGCGATGCCCGCGGCGGGGATGACGAAGATGACCGCGGAGGTGAGCACCCGCACCCAGTAGCCGTCCACGGCCAGGGGCACGAGCACCGCCAGCGCCGCCGCCCCGGCGGCCAGCCCGAGCACCACGCGCAGCACCGAGCGCGCGTCGCCGGGCGGCAGCGGCCGGGTCCGCGCCGACGGCGCGGGCTCGGCGGGACGCACCTCGACCGTGCCGCCGCGCCTGGCCCGCGCCCCTGTGCGCTGCAGCCACAGGATCGCCGCGACGGCCACCGCGAACGGCGCCACCGACCGGTACGGCGCGGTCTGCTCCCACGCCCCGCCCAGGGCCTCGGCCAGCCCGATCGCCAGCCCGGCCGCCAGCGTGACCGGCAGCGACCGGAAGCGGCCGACCACGCCCGCCGCCAGCGAGGCGATCACCAGGAAGGTCAGGGTGCCCGCCTCCAGCCGGGTCAGCGAGCCGAGCACCAGCCCGGTCAGCCCGGCCACCGCGCCGCCCGCGGCCCAGGTGACGGTCTCGACCCGCCGGATGGGCACGCCGAGCAGCGCGCTGATCTCGCGGTCGTCGGCCAGCGCGCGCATGGCGGTGCCGAAGCCGGTCCGGCGCAGCAGCACGGCGGTCCCGGCGGTCAGCGCCACGGCCAGCGCCAGCGCGAGCGCCTGGGTGAGCGTGACCCGCGCGCCGCCCACGTCGAACCCGGCCGTGTCGGTCGGCAGGGTGAGCGTGCGCGGGTCGTCGCTCCACGTCCAGTAGCACAGGCCGAGCAGCACGAGCGCGAGGCCGAGCGTGCACACCGCCTTGACCAGCGGGTCGCGGGCGGCGACGAGCGGGCCGACCAGTCCGCCGTACAGGCCGGACAGCAGCGCCGACAGCAGCGGCGCGGCCGCCAGCGCGAGGGCGACCGGCCAGCCGTCCTGCAGGAGCTGCCAGGACAGCAGCGCGCCGATCGCGCCGATCGCGCCGTAGGCCAGGTTGAGCACGCCCGTGGCGCGGTAGAGCACGACGATGCCCACGCCCGACAGCGCGTAGACGGCGCCGAGGGCGAGCCCGCTGATGACGAACGGCAGCATCAGCCGGTCAGCCCCAACTGCTTCTCCTCCCGCAGGATCGGCGCGAGGTCGGGGTCCTGGGTCGGCGTGCAGTCCTTGATCTTCGACCAGCCGCCGCCCTTCATCGTGACGTAGCGGGTGTCGTGGTTGGCGTTGTGGCGGGCGGCGCGGCCGAAGTACCAGGGGGCGCAGAGCAGGTCGCTGCGGAAGCCCTTGACCTGCGACAGGGCCCGGCTCACCGAGGCGCGGTCGATCGTCCCGCCGGTCCTGGCCAGGGTGTCGACGAAGATCTTGGCGGCCAGGAAGCCGCCCTGGGAGAAGGAGTCGCGGGGGGCCTTGTCGTCGGCGTACTCGTCCATGACGCGGCGCCAGAGCTTGTTGTCCGGGGTGCCGGCGTCGAGCATGGTGAACTCGGAGTTGGACACGAAGCCCTCCCAGTAGCTGCCGACCTGGCCGGGGAAGGTGGTGTCGTAGCAGGGCGTCAGGCAGACGAAGGTGACCTTGTCCTTGAGTCCCTGCGCCTGGGCGGCCTTGAGGATGGCGGCGTCGTCGGGGGCGGGGTCCTGGAGGATGATCGCGTCCGGGCGGCCCCGCATGGCCTCCAGCAGCACGGCGGTGGCGTCCTTGACGCCGGGGTCGTGCAGCACGTCGCCGGCCGAGGTCAGGCCCTTGGTCCTGAGGTAGGCGCGCACGCCGTCCTGGGTCCAGTCGCCGACGCCGGGCACCCGGTTGCTGATCTGGGCGACCCTTCTGGCGCCCTTGACCTCGACGGCGTACTGGGCGGCGGCCACGGCGCTGACCCTGGGGCCGGCGTTGACCGGGGCGATGCGCGGCGACTCGAAGCACGCCCTCGGCACGCCGACCGCGAGCACGTCGAACAGCCCGTTCTGCTCCCAGATCGGGCCGGAGACGCCGCAGGCGACGAAGCTGGAGCCGCCGACCAGGGCGACCAGGTCCCGGTTGCCGGCGAGCTTGGTGGCCAGGGCCGAGGCCTTCTGCGGGTTGAGGCCGTCGTCCTCGACCAGGTACTCGACCGGACGGCCGCCGATGCCGCCGCCGGCGTTGACGCAGTCGAAGTACGCCTTGGCCGCCTTGGTGGCCGAGCTGAAGTCGATGCCGCCGCTGGCGGTGACGATCGCGCCCACGGTGATCGGGGTCCCGGTGGCGGGCTTCCCCGTGCCGCAGGCCGTCCTGGCGGCGCTGCCGTCCTGGCCGGTCCCGCAGGCGGAGACCACCAGAGCTATCGCGGCCCACCACACCAGGCGTCGTGGACATCGCATACGCATCCTCCTCGAAGCGCCGTGCGTCCTGCCCCGATGGACAAATCATGTACGACATCAGATATTTCTGTCCATAGGTTCCCCATGTATCATCGACGATGTCCTATACGATTTGACGGGGTTGCGAGGGGCCTACCGCTGGGCCTTCCACCTGGGAAATCATCGTGGCGGGGCGGAGGAGGAGTGCCATGAGACGGCGGTCCGGCCGCACGTCCGACAGGGGATCGATCGCACCCGTGGCCGGGGCCGCCGTTCCAGTGCAAGGAGATCGCCCGTTGAACCTGGAGCACTACATCGACGGGGCCCACGTGCCCAGCGTGTCCGGCCAGACGTTCACCTCGCTGGAACCCGCGACCAACCGCCCCGCGCTGACCGTCGCCTCCGGGGACGCCGAGGACGTCGACCTGGCCGTGCGCGCAGCGCACAGGGCGTTCACCGACGGGCCGTGGCCGCGGCTGCCGGGCGAGGAGCGGGCGGCGGTGCTGCGCGGGATCGCGGCGGCCATCGAGGCGCGCGACGAGCGCATCGCCGAGCTGGAGTGCGGCGACACCGGGCTGCCGATCACCCAGGCCAGGGGCCAGGCCCGGCGGGCGGCGCACAACTTCCGCTTCTTCGCCGACGTCATCAGCAGCCTGGGCGAGGACGTCTTCCGCGTCGGCTCGGCCCAGCTCAACTACGTCGTGCGCAAGCCGGTCGGCGTGGCCGGGCTGATCACGCCGTGGAACACGCCGTTCATGCTGGAGACCTGGAAGCTCGCGCCCGCCCTGGCGGCCGGCTGCCCGGTGGTGCTCAAGCCGGCCGAGTGGTCGCCGCTCTCGGCCAGCCTGCTGCCGGAGATCATGGAGGAGGGCGGGCTGCCGACCGGCGTGTTCAACCTCGTCCACGGCATCGGCGAGCGGGCCGGGGCGGCGCTGGTGGCCCACCCCGACGTGCCGGTGATCTCCTTCACCGGCGAGACCACGACCGGCCAGACGATCATGCGCGACGCCGCCACCGGACTCAAGACGTTGTCGATGGAGCTGGGCGGCAAGTCCCCGCTGCTCGTCTTCGACGACGCCGACCTGGACCGGGCGCTCGACGCAGCCGTGTTCGGCGTCTTCTCGCTCAACGGCGAGCGCTGCACGGCCAGCTCGCGGGTGCTCGTCCAGGACACCGTCTACGAGGAGTTCGTGGCCCGGCTCGCCGAGCGCGCCGCGCGGGTGCGCGTCGGGCCGCCGCACGACCTGGCGACCGAGCTGGGCGCGCTCATCCACCCCGAGCACTACGAGCGGGTCCTGTCGTACGTGCGGGCCGGCGTCGCGGAGGGCGCCCGCCTGGTGGCCGGCGGCGGCCGCCCGGACGGCCTGCCCGAGGGCAACTTCCTGGCCGCCACGGTCTTCGCCGACGTGACGCCCGCGATGCGCATCTTCCAGGAGGAGATCTTCGGCCCGGTCGTCTGCGTCACCCCCTTCGCCACCGAGAAGGAGGCCCTGGAGCTGGCCAACGCCACCCGGTACGGCCTGGCCGCCTACGTGTGGACCAGCGACCTGCGCCGCGCCCACCGCCTGGCCCAGTCCGTCGAGGCCGGCATGCTCTGGATCAACTCCCACAACATCCGCGACCTGCGCACGCCCTTCGGCGGCGTGAAGGCCAGCGGCCTGGGCAGGGAGGGCGGCCGATACAGCATCGACGTCTACACCGAGGCGCACATCGTGCACGTCGCCACCGAGGACCTGCCGATCCCCCGCTTCGGCCTCGGCTGAACCCGTTCCGCCGCGTCCTGCACTGTGCGCCCAGGCGTAACGTCCGGGCCACCTCGGCGGTCTACCGTGCCCGCATGACGACGCGCAGGTTGTTCGCGAGCGTGCTGGCCGCCCTCCTGGCCGGCGGTACGGTCGCTGTCGTGCTGACCCAGACGCCATCCGCCACGGCCGAGCGCCGCGGCCAGGCCCCCGTCGTGATCGGTCACCGGGGCGCCAGCGCCCACCGGCCCGAGCACACGCTGCTGTCCTACGAGGCGGCCATCGCCATGGGCGCCGACTACATCGAGCCCGACCTCGTCTCCACCAAGGACCACGTGCTGGTCGCCCGGCACGAGAACGAGATCTCCGGCACGACCGACGTGGCCGCCCACCCCCAATTTGCCGATCGGCGCGCCACCAGGACCGTGGACGGCCGGCCGGTCACCGGCTGGTTCACCGAGGACTTCACGCTGGCCGAGCTCAAGACGCTGCGGGCCAAGGAACGCGTGCCCGACCTGCGGCCGGACAACACCGCCTTCGACGGGCTGGCCGAGATCCCCACGTTCGAGGAGGTCGTCCGGCTCGCGCAGCGGCACGGCGTCGGGGTCTATCCCGAGACCAAGCATCCGACGTACTTCGACTCGATCGGCCTGTCGCTGGAGGAGCCGCTGCTGGAGGTGCTGAACCGGTACCACGTGCGCAAGGCGTACATCCAGTCCTTCGAGACGGCGAACCTGCGCGAGCTGCGCGGACGGACGCGGCTGCCGCTCATCCAGCTCATCACCTCGGGCGGCGCGCCCTACGACTGGGTCGCCTCCGGCAGCACGCGCACCTACGACGACATGGTGACCCCCGACGGGCTGCGCGAGGTGGCCCGGTACGCCGCCGGGATCGGCGTGGACACCCGCCGCGTGGTCCCGGTGGACGCCTCGGGCGCGACGCTGCCCCCGACCACGCTGGTCCAGGACGCCCACCGCAGGCGGCTGGAGGTGCACGTGTGGACGATCCGCAACGAGAACTCCCAGCTGCCCGCCGACCACCGCAGGGGCGACCCGGCCAGCCCGGTCTACGGGCGGGCCACCGGCGACGTGGCCGGCTGGCTGAGCAGGCTCATCGAGCTGGGCATCGACGGCGCGTTCTGCGACGACCCGGCGATGGGCCGCGCGGTGGTCACCGGGCGCCCCTCCTGACCGGGCGCGCACCCGAAACGGCAGGCCCCTCCTGACCGGGGCGCACACGAAACGGCGGGCCCCCGTGCCGGGGACCCGCCGCGTGTGCGCCGCTGGGGACGCCTCAGGTACGGCGCCAGCGGGACTCGCCGAAGCAGTAGCCCGCGAACAGCAGCAGCCCGAGGGCCACCAGCGCGAGCAGCCACGGCCCCACCGGCGTGTCGGCGAAGCGCCGCAGGGTGGCGTCGATGCCGCCCGCCTTGTCGGGGTCGAAGGTGACCGCCGCGTAGCCGACGAAGACGCCGGCGCCGCCGGTGATCACGCCGCGGGCGATGTAGCCGGCCTGGCCGAGCCGTTCCATCACCTTGCGGGCCTTGGGCGACATGCGGCCGAGGTCGAGCTCGCGCTCGAACTTCTTGGTGATGCCCTCGTGGATCCAGTAGATGCCGAGGGCGACGATGCCGAGCCCGATCAGGCCGACGATGACCTGGCCGCCGGGCAGGTCGAGCAGCTTGCTCGTCAGGTTCTGCGACTGCTTGTCGTCGGACTTGGCCTGACCGGCCAGCAGCACGCTCAGCAGGGTCACGCAGATCAGGACGTACACGCCGGTGCGGAAGGCCGACTGCACGCGGTCACTCGCCTTGCGGTGACTGAACAGCGCCTCCGACGCCTGCCACAGCGCCAGCCCGGCGAAGCCGACCGTCATGATCCACAGCAGCACCTGGCCGAAGGGCAGTCCGGCGATGGTGGTGATGGCTCCCGACTTGTCGGCCTGGCGCGAGCCGTCGCCGAAGGCGATCTGCAACGCCAGCACGCCGATCAGCGCGTACAGCACGCCGCGGCAGGCCAGCCCGATGCGGGCCAGCGTGGTCATCGCCGGGCTGTCAGCTGCTCTGCGGGCCGCGTTCTTGGCCTCGCGGCCCGCGTCCATGGCTTCGCGGCCCGCGCTCTGTGCGGTGCTCACCGTTCCTCCTGGGGGTTTGCGGAAGAACTCCCCTTTGCCCGGGAAACGGCGTTCTAGGCGTCGCCGATCAGTCGAAGGCGAGGGTGGGCAGGTCAACGGCGGTGGCGCCGCCGTCGGCCACGACCACGCTGCCGGTCATGACGGCGCTGTCCGGCGAGGCGAGGAACAGGCAGATCGCGGCGATCTCGTCGGCGGTGGCCGGGCGGCGCAGCGGCACGTCCTTGGTGACCAGCTCGTACGCCGCGTCGCGGGTGATGCCGTCCCGGCCGACCAGCACGTCCATCTCCTCGTCGGCCATCGGCGTGCGCACCCAGCCGGGGCACAGGCAGTTGGCCCGGACGCCCTGGGGCCCGTAGTCGCGGGCGATCGAGCGGGTCAGGCCGATGAGCGCGTGTTTCGTAGTGACATATCCGGACACAGCCGGACCGGCGGCCAGGCCCGCGATCGACGACACGACCACGATCGCCCCCTTCGACCGCACCAGCGCCGGCAGCGCCTCCCGGCAGGTCACGAAGCAGGTGTTGAGGTTGGCGTCGAGGCTGAGCCGCCAGGACGCGTCGTCGGTCTCGCCGACCGGCCCGCCCCCGTGGCCGCCCGCGTTGGCCACCACCACGTCGAGCCCGCCGAAGCGGCCCAGGCACGCCTCGACCGCCGCCCGCGCCTGGACGGTGTCGGACATGTCCGCGCAGGCCACGGCCGCCGCGTCGCCGAGGTCCGCGGCCACCTCGGCCAGCGGCCCGGGACGGCGGCCGGTCAGCATGACCGAGGCGCCCTCGGCGGCGAACCTGCGGGCGGTCGCCGCGCCGATGCCGGTGCCCGCCCCGGTGATCAGCGCGACCTTTCCCTTGAGCCTCATCGCCTACTCCTTTACAACGGGAAGCTATATGATTTCATAGACGAATTCGTGGAGGAAGGAGCGGCCATGACCGATCGCCCTGCCGGTTGGAAGAACATGGATGATTTCGCGCCCGGGATCGCCACGAACCGCCTTCCGGCCACCTACGCGCTCGCGGGCACCGAGGTGGACCTGACCTTCGACGACGGCAGCAAGACGTCCCTGGCCTTCGCCGGTCGTTACAAGGTGCACGCCGACGGCGGCCCCGCCGAGCCGTACGAGGCCGTGGCCATGCGCGAGGACCTGTTCTACGTCGGCCGCGCGCACGCCGAGCGGCCCCGCGAGTACACGGTCACCGTCCTGCACACCAGCACGGGCCGGGCGCTGCGCGTGGTCTCGGTCATCGCGCCCGAGCCGGTGCCGGGGCAGCCGCGGGTGTCGCAGACGTTCACGCCCGGCGTGATCGAGGGCCGGGAGGTCACCGGCGAGCCGCCCGCGCCGACCCGCGAGCTGATCGGCCGCCGGGCCCTGTACCGCTACAGCCCGGAGCACCTCTACGAGCACGTCTACCTCAGCTCCGAGCGCTACGCCTGGCAGTGCCTGGCCGGCGCGCAGCGCGGCCACGGCGACGTCGATCTCGCCGCCGCCTGGAAGATCGCCGACGGCCTGTACGTGTTCACCTTCCGCGAGTTCCGCATCCCGGTCGCGGCCACCTGGCTCTACGACTGGACCGCCCTGCGCACGGTCGGCACCTTCTTCGGTCTGTCGGGCGAGGGCGAGATCCACCACTCCCCCGGCGGCGCGCACATCGAGCCGCTGGGTCAGGTCACCTATCCGGCCGGTGAGGAACCGGTCTGAGGAGAAACACAGATGAGCGACAATCTCGACGCCGTACGCGCCTCCTACGCGGCCTCGGCGGCCGGCGACGTGAACGGCATCGTGTCCCTGCTGGGCCCGCAGGCCCGGTGGACGGAGATGGCCGGCTTCCCGTACGCGGGCACGTACGTGGGGCCGCAGCAGGTGCTGTCGGAGGTGTTCGCCAAGCTGGGCAGCGAGTGGGACGGCTACCAGGCCGAGCCGGAGGAGTTCGTGGACGGCGGCGACGTGGTCGTCGTGATCGGCCACTACAGCGGCACCTACCGCGCCACCGGCAAGTCGATGAAGGTGCGCTTCACCCACGTCTGGCACCTGGCGGACGGCGTGGCCACCAGGTTCGAGCAGTTCACCGACACGGCCCTGGTCCGGGAGGCGCTCGTCCCATGATCCCGTCGCGCGGCCGGATGAGGGCCGGCCGCGCGACGTCCTCAGCCGGTCAGCTCGCCCACGCGCCGCATGACCTCGCGGCAGAAGGCGCCCACGCCGTCCGGGTCGTCGATGAACTGCGACGGCTTGATGCAGAACGTGGTGTAGCCCTCGGCCATCCGGGCCGGGATGTGCTCCAGGGCGGGGCCGAGCGGCGCGCAGGAGACGGCGTCGGGGAAGACGGCCCGCGTGCCGCCGGCCAGCTCCAGCTCGCCGATGTCACGACCGGCCGCCTTCATGCCGTCGGCCAGCGCCTTCATGTCCTCGGCGGGCGGGTAGCCGAGCGGGTTGAACCCGCTGCCCCAGCGGGCCATCCGGCGCAGCAGGTGGCCGCTCGTCCGCGCGCCGCCGAACCAGAGCGCCGGCCCGCTCTCCCGGTAGGCCTTCGGCTCGAAGTACACCTCGTCGAACCGGTAGTGCCGGCCGTGGTAGGTGACCGGCGAGTCCCGCCAGAGCAGCTCCCAGATCTCCAGGTGCTCGTCGAGGAGCTCACCGCGCCGTTCGAAGGGCACGCCGAGCGCGGCGTACTCGTCGCGGCTCCAGCTCACGGTGGGCAGCACGACGAGCCGGCCCTGCGACAGCAGGTCGAGCGTGCCGAGCTCGCGGGCCAGCGCCAGCGGGTGGCGCAGCGGGGCGAGCACCGCGGCGGCGGCCAGGCGCAGCCGGGTGGTGACCGAGGCGACGGCCGCCAGCAGGCCCAGCGAGTACGGCCACGGCGTGAACGGGTCCTGGTTGCCGGGCAGCGCGTACTCGCGGGGGTTGGCCATGCGGCCCCGGGCGCCGGCGTCGGGGCCGAGCACCATGTGTTCGCTGATCATGACCGAGTCGAACCCGGCGTCCTCGGCCTCACGCGCCCACCGGACCAGCACCGGCAGGTCGCGGGCCGAGGTCATCGTCCAGTTCTCGGACAGCACGAGTTGCATGCGCGGTTGCTTCATCTTGCATTCATACCCGAACGATCTTCAGCAAGCTAGCTCTTGAACCAACTCGTTTGGCCCCTTACGATCCCTCCAAAATCCGCAGAGAGGTCGCCCATGATCCCCATGAGGGCACTCGCCGTCCCGCTCGCCGCCCTGCTCCTGGTCGCCGGGTGCGGCCTGTCCGACGACCCGCCGGCCGCCTCGTCCGGCGCCGCCGGCGACGTCATCAAGGTGGGCGGCGTCAGCTCGCTGAGCGGCGCGGTCACCTTCCCCGACTCCTCGGCCGCCGCCAAGGCCGTCTTCGACCGGGTCAACGAGCAGGGCGGCGTCAACGGCCACAAGATCGAGTACGTCAGCGCCGACGACAAGGGCGACCCGGCCGCCGCCGCCCAGGCCGCCCGGGACGTCGTCACCAACCAGGGCGTGGTGGCGCTGGTCGGCTCGGCCAGCCTGCTCGACTGCGCCGTGAACGCCCCCTTCTACCAGCAGTCGCGGATCGTCTCCGTCCAGGGCACCGGGGTGGACCCGACCTGCTTCGAGTCACCGGCGATCTCCCCGGTGAACACCGGCCCGTACCTCAACATGGCGATCAACCTCTACTACGCCTCCGAGGTGCTCAAACGGGACAAGGTCTGCATGTTCCTGGCGATCCTCGGCAACACCAACGACGCCTACGGCGGGGCCGTGAAGAGCTGGACCGCGCTCACCGGCAAGAAGCTCACCCTGGACGACCGCACGGTCAAGCCGGACTCCGACCCGACGCCGTTCGTGCTGCGGGCCCGGCGGGAGGGCTGCCAGGCGGTCCTGTACAACGGCACCGAGCCGATGGCGATCTCCTGGATGAAGGTCGTCAAGCAGCAGGGCGTCAGCGGCATCGACTGGCTGATGACCACCGCCCCCTACACCGAGGCCGTCGCCAAGGCCCTGGGCGCCGACGGGGACGGCATGTACGCCAACGCCGAGTTCGAGCCGTTCACCGAGGCCGACTCGCCCGCACTGAAGGACTGGCGCACGCTCATGACCTCGAAGAACGTGCCGCTGACCTCCTTCGGGCAGGGCGGCTACCTGGCCGCCACGTACTTCGTGGACACGCTGAAGACGATCAAGGGGCCGATCACCCGGGAGTCGGTGACGGCGGCGTTCCAGGCGCTCAAGCCCGTCCAGACCCCGCTGACCGGCACCCCGTACGAGTTCGGGCGGGCCGCCAGGCACTTCTCCAACCGGGCCGGCAAGATCGTCCAGCTCAGGGGCGGCGCGTGGCACGTGGTCACCCGCGAGTGGGTGCGCTACCCGGGGACGCTCGGCTGATGTTCCAGGGCCTGGTCTCGGGGCTGGCCGCGGGCGGCACGTTCGCCGCCCTCGGCCTCCTGCTCACCGCCATGTACCGGCTGACCGCGACGGTGAACCTGGCCGTCGCGGCGACCGGCGTGGCCGGGGTGTACGTGATGGCCGCGCTCACCGGGACGGGATGGCCGTACTGGGCGGCGGCCCTGGCCGGGGTGGCGGCGGGGGCGCTGGTGTCGGCCGGGTGCGGATTCGTGATGACGCGCTGGTTCGCCGAGAGCGGGCCGCAGACCCGTACCGCGGTGTCGATCGCGCAGCTCATCGGGATCATCGCGCTGGCCTACATCGCCTTCGGCGACGAGCCGCGGGTGCTGCCGAACCCGGCCGCGGGCCGCGTCGCCACGCTGGCCGGCGTCGTGGTGACGCAGGGCGCGGCCGTGCTGCTCGCCCTGGCCGTGGTGATCGGCGCGGGCACCTGGCTGCTGCTCACCCGGACGCCGCTGGGCCTGCGCCTGCGCGCCATGGCCGAGCGGCCGGTGACCACGGAGCTGCTGGGCATCGGCACCCGGGCGCTCACCGTGACCGTGTGGGCCCTGGCCGGCGCGCTGTCGTCGCTGGTGCTGCTGGTGGTGGCGCCCGTGCGGTCGAGCGACATCCTGTCGTTGAGCATGCTCATCGTGCCCGCCTGCGCGGCGGCGCTGCTCGGCGGGCTGCGGCGGCTGGCCGGGGCGCTGGCCGGCGGCCTGGCGCTCGGGCTGCTCGAAGGGGTGCTCGCGGGGTCTGCGGTGGTGCAGCAGTACCGGGACGTGGTGCCGTTCGCGGCCATCCTGCTGATCCTCGTGTGGAGCCGGCGCCGGGAGGTGTGGGATGCGTCCCGCTGACCGGCCGGTGGTGCGGTGGGCGGTCGCGGGCGTCCTGATGGCGGCGGCGGCCTACGGACTGGCCGCCGGACTGCCGGCGTACTGGGTGTTCCTGGCGATGTCGGCGGTCATCTCCGGGGTGCTGCTGCAGAGCCTCGGCGTGGTGGCCGGGCAGGCCGGGATGGTGTCGCTGTGCCAGATGGCCTTCGCCGCCATCGGCGCCTGGACCACCGCCCAGCTCAACGTCTGGGGCGTCCCCGGCGGCCTGTACGTCTGGCTGCCCCTCGCGGGCCTGGCCGCCGTGCCGTTCGGGCTGCTCATCGGCCTGCCTGCGCTGCGGCTGCGCGGCGTGCACCTGGCGATCGTCACGCTGGGCTTCGCCGCGACCGTGGACGTCGTGATGGCCGCCAACTCCTTCCCCGGCGTGAGCCAGGGCGTGGTGGTGGGCCGTCCGGCGGGGCTGACCTCCGACCGCCAGTTCTTCCTGTTCTGCTGCGGCGTCTTCGCGCTGGTGGCGGTGGCGCTGGCGGTGGTGCGGCGGACCCGGCTCGGGGCGTCGTGGCGGGCGCTCAAGGAGTCCGAACGGGCCACGGCGGCGGCCGGGACCAGCGTGCCGGGGGCCAAGCTGAGCGCCTTCGCGGTGAGCGCCTTCATCGCGGGCCTGTCGGGGGCGCTGCTGGCCGGGCAGCTCGCCATGGTGGTCTCGCGCAACTTCGACCCGGGACAGTCGCTGGTCGCCTACGCGGTGGCCGTGATG
Organism: Nonomuraea sp. NPDC005692; assembly: GCF_040631115.1. Classification (NCBI taxonomy): domain Bacteria; kingdom Bacillati; phylum Actinomycetota; class Actinomycetes; order Streptosporangiales; family Streptosporangiaceae; genus Nonomuraea; species Nonomuraea sp. NPDC005692. The sequence goes on from NZ_JBEXYU010000016.1 coordinate 158,572, forward strand.
GCGGGCGCCCACCACGCGGAGGGCGCCCTGATCGGCGGGGCGCTGGGCGTGCTGGTGAGCGAGCTGCTGCGGCGGTTCGGCGTGCCGCAGCAGTGGGCGAACGTCGTGTTCGCGGTGGGCGCGGTGCAGGCGATGACGCAGGGCTCGGGCATGAGCGACGGCCTGCGCGCCGCCCTGCGCGCCCGCCGCGCCCGCCGCGCCCGCCGGTCCGGCCGGTCCGGCGCCGGGCTCGGCGTGCCCGCCGCGGCGCCCGCGCCCGAGCTTCCCGCGCCCGGTCCGGCCGGACGGCCGCCGGCGTTGCGGATCGAGGGCGTCAGCGTGCGGTACGGCCAGGTCGTGGCCGTGGACGGCGTCGGCCTCACCGTGCGCGCCGGCGAGGTGCACGGGCTGGTCGGCCCGAACGGCGCGGGCAAGTCGTCCCTGGTCGACGCGATCAGCGGGTTCGTGCCCGCCGGCGGCGGCCTGGTCGAGGTCGGCGGCGTGACCGTCGCCGGCGCCCGGGGCGGCACGGCGGTCCACCGGCGCGCCAGGGCCGGGTTGCGCCGCACGTTCCAGCAGGACCGGGTGCCGGTGGGCCTGTCGGTGCGCGAGTACCTGCGCTTCGCCGCGCGCCGCTCCCTCAGCGACACCGAGCTGACGGAGGGCCTGGCCGGGCTGGTGGCCGCGGCGCCCGGCGACCCGATCGCCGCGCTCGACGTGGGCAGCAGGCGGCTGCTGGAGGTGGCCGGGACGCTGCTGGCCCGTCCCGCGGTCGCGGTGCTGGACGAGCCCGCCGCCGGCCTCGGCCACGCCGAGAGCGAACGGCTGGGCGCCTGGCTGCGGCGGGTCCCCGCCCGGTACGGCGCCGCCGTCCTGCTCATCGAGCACGACCTGGACCTGGTCAGGGCGGCGTGCACGGGCGTGACCGTGCTGGACTTCGGCCGCGTCATCGCCCAGGGCCCGCCCGCCGAGGTGTTCGCCGAGCCCGGCGTCCTGCGGGCCTACCTGGGCCAGGAGCCCGCCGCGTGAGCGGGCGGACGGGAGGCGACCCCATGGACCTCGTGCTGCGGGACGTGACCGTGGCCAGGGGCGGCCAGCCGGTGGTCAGGGACGTGACGCTGACCGCCGCGCGCGGGCAGGTCACCGTCCTGCTCGGCCCGAACGGCGCGGGCAAGACCACGCTGCTCGAAGCGGTCTCGGGCGTGCTGCCCGCCGCCGGGGGCGAGATCGTCCTCGGCGGGACCACGCTGACCGGGCGGCCGCGCACCCACCGGGCCCGGCACGGCCTGGCGCACGTGGAGCAGGGCCGGGCCGTGTTCGCCACGCTCACCACCCGGGAGAACCTGGCCCTGGCCGGCGACCCCCGGCGCGCGCTGGAGCTGTTCCCCGAGCTGGAACGGCGGCTGGACGTTCGGGCCGGGCTGCTGTCCGGCGGCGAGCAGCAGATGCTGGTCCTGGCCAGGGCCATCGGGACCGGCCCCGTGGCCCTGCTGCTCGACGAGATGTCGCTCGGCCTGGCCCCGGGCGTCGTGCGCCGGCTGCTGCCGGTGATCCGGCGGCTGGCCGACGAGGGCTGCGCGGTGCTGCTGGTCGAGCAGTTCGCGCACGCGGCCCTGGCCCTGGCCGACAGCGCGTACGTGCTGGCCCACGGCGCGATCACCTACGGCGGCGACCCCGCGCCGCTGCGCGAGTCGGATGCCGCGCTCAGGCGCGCCTATTTGGGAGCTGATTCATGACGAACGCGGATCTTCTGCTGGTCAACGGGCGGGTGCTCACCATGGACCCGGCGCGGCCTTACGCGACGGGCGTGGCGGTACGCGACGGCGTGATCGCGCACGTCGGCGACGCCGCCGGCTGGAGCGCGGCCGAGGTGGTGGACCTGCGGGGCCGCGTCCTGCTGCCCGGGATCAACGACTCCCACCTGCACGCCTGCGGCTACGGCCTGACCCGCCCGCCGTTCTGCGTGGACGTGGCGGTGGGGTCGATCGCCGAGGTGCGGGAGCGGGTCGCCGCCGCGGTACGCGCCGCCGGGCCCGGCGAGTGGGTGCGCGGGATCGGCTGGAACCCCGGCCGGCTGGCCGAGGGCCGCTCGCCGTCGAGGACGGACCTGGACGACGTCGCCCCCCACCATCCCGTCCTCCTCCAGGACTTCTCCGGCCACACGACGTGGGCGAACTCCGCCGCGCTGCGGCTGGCCGGGTTGCCCGGTGGCGGCGATGACGACGGCGACGGCCTGCTGCACCACGGGGACCAGGGCCTGGTCCAGCGCCTGGTGCCGCCGCCGCCCGGCGGGCTGAGGCGGGTGCTGCGCGAGGTGGTGGCCGAGCTGAACCGGGCCGGGATCACCAGCTTCACCGAGCCGGGCCTCGGGCCGGGCGGCGGGGAGGCGTTCGCGGGCGGCATGGGGCCGGGGGTGCTGGGCGCGTACGCGGAGCTGGCGCGGGCCGGTGAGCTGACCGCGCGGGTGAGCGTGCTGGGCCTGCCGAGCCCGATGTCGGGCGCCTCGGTCGCCGACACCGCCGCCTACCTCGACCGCCTGCCGGACGACCTGGACGGCGTGGACGAGCGGCTGGTCCGGCTGCTGGGCGTGAAGGTGTTCGCCGACGGGATCCCGCCGTCGGAGACGGCCTGGATGCGGGAGGCGTACCCGTCGGGCGGGCACGGCTCGTTGTGCACGCACGGCGGCACGGACGCCGAGCGGGTCGCCGAGCTGGACGAGATCCTGCGCCTGGTGCACGTGGCCGGCCTGCAGGCGGGCGTGCACGTGGTGGGCAGCCGGGGCGTGGACGCCGTCGTGGACGCGCTGGCCGCCATCTCCCGCGAGCACCCGAGGGCCGATCCCCGCCACTACGTGATCCACGGCCAGTTCGCCTCGAAGCAGGCGCTGGCCACGCTCGGCGAGCTGGGCTACGGGATCAACCTCCAGCCGGTGCTGCAGCGCGTCGAGTCGGGCACCACGCGCGAGCTGTTCGGCGCGCGGGCGGCCGAGCAGGAGTGGCCGGCCCGCTCGGCGATCGACGCGGGCGTGCTGACCGCGTGCAGCTCAGACGCGCCGGTGACCGCGCCGGACTGGCGGGCGGGCGTGGCGGCGCTGGTCGCCCGCGACGGCGAGGGGGTCTCGCTCACCGAGGCGCTGGCCACCTATACGATCGCCGGAGCGCGGCAGGACTTCGCCGAGGGCTGGAAGGGCACGCTCACCCCGGGCAAGGTCGCCGACCTGTGCGTCAGCGCGGCGACGGCGGACGAGGACGTCGTGACCGCGCCGGTGGACCTGACGGTGTTCGGCGGCCGGGTCGTTTGGTCCCGTTCGTGAGCGGCGAACGTGAAGATTGTTAGGTACCGAATATACTTTCGTGCCATGACGGGACACCACACCCTGCGCCAGACCGAGGAGGCCATCGGCCAGCGGCTGGGCGACCTCAACATCGACTTCGAGGCCATGTGGGCGGTGTCGAACGTCTACCGCGCCTCCTCGGCCATCCGCAACCATCTGGAGCAGACCGTCCTGCGCGACACCGGCCTGACCTGGACGGGGTTCGTGGTGATGTGGGTGGTGTGGATCTGGGGCGAGAGCGAGACCCGCCACGTCGCCGCCGAGGCGGGCATCTCCAAGGGCACGCTCACGGGCGTGGTCAAGACGCTGGAGTCCTACCGTCACCTGCGGCGCTTCCCGCATCCCACGGACGGCCGCCGGGTCATGCTGGCGCTCACCGCGACCGGCGAGCGGCTGATGCGCGAGCTGTTCCCGGAGTTCAACCGGCAGGAGGCGTTCGTGGTCAAGGAGCTCGACAGCGATCAGCGGCGCGAGCTGGCCGGCTCGCTCAAGCGCGTCATGGAGCACCTGGAGAGCATCTGACCGGCAGCTCCTTGATGCCGTTGACGAAGTTGGAGCGGATCCTGCGCACCTCGCCGGCGAGCTCGATCGACGACAGCCGCGGCAGCAGCTCCTCGAACAGCACCCGGATCTCCAGCCTGGCCAGCGCGCCGCCGAGGCAGTAGTGCGGGCCTCCCCTGCCGAACGTCAGGTGCTCGTCGGCGTCCCTGCCCACGTCGAACCGGTACGGGTCGGGGAAGACGCGCTCGTCCCTGTTGCCGGAGGCGTACCACATGACGACCTTGTCGCCGGCGGCGACGCGGCGGCCGTGCAGGGTGACGTCGCGGGTGGCGGTGCGGCGGAAGTGGTAGACGGGTGAGGCCCAGCGCAGGAACTCGTCCACGGCTCGCGGCATCAGCGCCGGGTCGGCGCGCAGCCGGTCGAGCTGGGCGGGGTGCTCCATGAGGGCCAGCATGGCGTGCGAGACGGCGTGCCTGGTGGTCTCGTTCCCGGCCACGACCAGCAGCAGGAAGTAGTTGTCGAAGTCACGCTCCGACAGCGGCAGGCCGTCCACGGGCTCCTGGTTGACCAGCCTGCTGACCAGGTCCGTGCCGTCGCCGCCGCGGCGGCGGGCGGCCAGCTCGCGGCCGTACTCGAAGACCTCCAGGGAGGCCGGGCTGCGGAAGGGCAGGTCCTTGAACTCCTCGCTGTCGCGCAGCCGTGCCGGATCGGTGTTCTCGATGATCTGGTTGCCCCAGTCGATGAGCCGCTGGGTGTCGGGCACGTCGAGCATGCGGGCCAGCACGTTGATCGGGAAGTCGGCGGCGACCTCCTTGACGAAGTCGAACTCGCCCTTGGGCAGTGCGGCGTCCAGGGTAGTGGCGGTCAGGCCGCGCAGGAACACCTCGTAGCCGGCCACCGCCCTGGCCGAGAAGTCGCGCAGCAGCAGCCGCCGCAGCGCGTGGTGGCGGGGGCCGTCGGTCTCCAGCAGGGAGCGCCGGATCGCGGCCTGCCGCTCGTCCACCTCCTCCAGGTTGGTGAAGCCTTCCGAGGTGAACGTCTCCGGGTCGCGGCCGACGGCCACGATGTCGGCGTGCCTCGTGACCGCCCAGAAGCCCCTGCCGTGCCCGTGCTCGTCCTGCCAGTGGACGGGTGACTGCGTGCGCAGCACGTCGAACATGCGCCACGGGGTCACTCCGTCGGTGAACCTGCCGGGGTCGGCGAGGTCGACGTCTGCCAGGCGCATGGCTCTCCTTCACCGGGAAGCTTATTTGGTCACAAACATTACGTCTGATGACGTATCCGGACAAGGTTCTTCTTGGGTCGTACGGGACCGAATGAACCTCGACGTCGGCGCTCGGGGCGCGCCGTCGCCCTGAGCCGCGACCGGTCGCGCGGTTACAGTGACCGGGTGACCACCGACCAGCACGGCCTGGCCATGTCCGGCGCGAGCGGCGCCGCCGCGCGCCACTACGACCAGGCGATCGACGAGCTGCTGCACTTCCGGGCCGAGGTCGACGCCGAGGCGGCCGCCGCGCTGGCCGACTCCCCCGGCTTCCCGATGGGCCACGTGCTGGCCGCCTACCTCGACCTGCTGACCACCGAGGCGGCCGGCGCCCGTGCCGCGCGGGCCCGGTTCGAGTCCTTCCGCCGCCAGGCCGACGAGTCGTCGCTGCTGCCGCGCGAGCGCGCCCACGTCGCGGCCGTCCGGGCGCTGCTCGACGGCGACCTGACCACCTGCGGCGCGCTGCTCGCCGAGATCTCCGTCGCCCACCCGCGTGACGCGCTGGCCCTGGCCGTCGGGCACCAGCTCGACTTCTTCACCGGCGACGCCCGCTCGCTGCGCGACCGGATCGGCGGCGCGCTCACCGCCTGGCACGAGGACGACCGGCACTTCGGCCACCTGCTCGGCATGTACGCCTTCGGCCTGGAGGAGGCCGGCCACTACGACCGCTCGGAGCAGGTCGGCCTGCGCGCAGTCGAGCTGAACCCGCGCGACGTGTGGGGCATCCACGCGGTCGTGCACACCTACGAGATGCAGGGCCGCTTCGGCGAGGGCGTGCGCTACCTCGACGCCCGCCTGGACGACTGGTCCACCGGCACGTTCTTCAACGTCCACACCTGGTGGCACTACGCCCTCTACGCCCTGGAGAGCGGCGACACGCGCCGGGCGCTGGAGGTGCACGACGCGGTGCTGGCCGGCGGGCGCACGTCCATGGAGCTGCTGGACGCCGCCGCGCTGCTCTGGCGGCTCCTGCTGGAGGGCTCCGGCCGGCACGAACGCTGGCAGGCCCTGGCCGACGCGTGGCCGCCGCTGGTGGCCGAGCCGTTCTACGCCTTCAACGACGTGCACGCGGTGATGTCGTACGTGGGGGCCGGCCGGTTCGAGGAGGCGGAGCGGCTGGTGGCCTCGCGGGAGGCGTACACGCGGGAGTCCCGTCCGGGGGTCACCAACGTCGCGATGACGCTGCGGGTGGGGTTGCCGGTGTGCCGGGCCCTGGTGGCGTACGGGCGGGGCGACTTCGCGGCGGTGGTCGACCTGCTGCACCCGATCAGGCACCGGGTCAACGAGCTCGGCGGCAGCCACGCCCAGCGGGACGCCGTGCAGAAGACGCTGCTGGAGGCGGCGCTGCGGGACGGGCGGCACGAGCTGGCGCGGACGCTGGTGAGCGAGCGGATCAGCGTGCGGCCGTGCAGCCCGTTCAACTGGCTCAAGCAGGCGGCGGTGGCCGACGGGCTGGGCGACCGCGCGGCCGCCGCCGTCGCCCGCGGGAAGGCCACGACGTTGATCGCCGGCGCCTGACCCGCCGGTCGTTCCGCCCACCCGGCCGCTCCTCCGCGGTCGCCGCTCCTCCGCGGTCGCCGCTCCTCCGCGGTCGCCGCGAACGCGCGGGCGGAAGTGTCGCACGCGCCGAGTAGGGTTCCCTTCATGGATCGGGAACTCACCTTGATGGTCGTCCACGCCCACCCCGACGACGAGTGCCTGAGCACCGGCGGCGTCCTCGCCCGCTACACCGACGAGGGCATCCGCACCGTGCTGGTCACCTGCACCAACGGCGAGCAGGGTGACGACACGGGCGGCGTCAAACCGGGCGAGGAGGGTCACGACGCCGCCAGGGTGGCCGAGCGGCGGCTGGCCGAGCTGCGCGAGTCCGTCGCGCACCTGGGCCTCGACCACCTGGAGCTGCTCGGCTACCGCGACTCCGGCATGGACGGCTGGGACACCAACCATCACCCCGACGCGTTCGCCAACGTGCCGGTCGAGGTGGCCGCCGCCAGGCTGGGCGAGCTGATGGAGCGCTACCGCCCGCAGGTGGTCATCACCTACGACGAGACCGGCGGCGGCGGTTACGGCCACCCCGACCACGTGCAGGCCCACCGCATCACGGTGGCCGCCGTCGAGGCGACCGGCATCCCCGACAAGTTCTACTACACGGCGATCCCCCGGGCGGCGATCAAGCGCATGTTCGAGCTGATGCGCGACAGCGGCGTCGACCTGGGCGGCTTCGAGCCGTCCGACGACTTCGGCACCCCCGACGAGCGGGTCACCGCCGTCGTCGACGTCACCCCCTACGTCGAGCGCAAGCTCAAGGCCCTCAAGGCCCACGAGAGCCAGGGCGAGAACATCTTCCTCCTCCGCATGCCCGACGAGGCCCAGCACCAGGCGTTCTCCCACGAGGCCTTCGAACGGAAGCTGAACAAGGTCAACGCCCCCGACCACGAGGAAGACCTCTTCACCGGCCTCCGCCCCTGACCCTCCCCCGCCACACCCCGCCTCCCTCCTCAGCCTGGCGCGGCAGCCGGCCCGACCGGGCCGGAGCGGAGGTTCAGTTCCTCTTGGGCATCTGCTGGGTGGCGCAGTGGATGCCGCCGCCGCCCTCGCCCAGGGTGTCGACGGACACCTGGACGATCTCGCGGCCCGGATAGAGGTCGCCGACGACGGCGGCGGCGTCCTTGTCGGCCTTCTTGTCGCCGAAGCGGGGCAGGATCACGCCGTCGTTGACCACGTAGTAGTTCACGTACGTGGCCAGGAAGCGTGCCGGGCCAGGGGACCACGACGAATGGTTGTGATCAGTGCTCCGGGTTCAGGGGGTGACGGGGTGTTCGGTGAAGTGGCCGCAGGGGCGGAAGCCCAGGCGGCGGTAGACGGGCTCTCCGTCGGCTGACGCCTGCAGGACCGCGATGCGCTGGTCCCGGTCGTGGGCCGTGCGGAGTGCCGCGAGCGTGATGGCACCGCCGTAGCCCCGTCGGCGGTGGGCGGCCAGGGTGGAGATGTTGTAGATGCCGGCGACCCCCGCGTGCCGGAACACTTCAGCGGAACAGACCGGACGGCTGTCCACGTAGCCGACCAGATACCGGGCCGGACAGTGCGCGGCCAGTGCCCACGGGGCGGCCCGGGCGAAGAAGCTGCGGACGGTGTCAGCGGGCGGGTCCCAGTTCGCGGCGAGAACCGTGGCGTAATCGGCGAGCTGTCCGGGCGTGGCGACCCTCTTGATGTCCAGCCCTCGGACGGCGGGCGGCGGCGGGGTGCCGTCCAGCTCGGCCCACATCGCCGTCTCGCGTTCGGACGCCGGCAGACCGGCCGCCGTCAGGCGGGCACCGAGGTCCGGCGGGGTCGAGGCGGGCCCCACCCACCAGGAGAAACGGCGGCCGGTGCGCGCCAGCGTCCGAGCGGCCTCGCTGATCCGTGCCGTGGCGTCGGCGGCGGTGAAGCGGGCCGCGGCGACGATGTTGAAGGTGTCGTCGTCCAGGCCGCTGTCGGCGACCAGGAGGTCACCGGTCTCCGTGACGGTCGCGCCGTCCATGCTCCGGTGCAGGTGACAGGCGTGTTCGGCCAGGTTTCTTTCCATCCGGTCCAGCAAGTCGGCCGCAACGAGGAAATGATCATTCATAGGGATCGATTCCAGCATGACCGGGTGAGGATTGCCTGGATGTCGAGTCGTCCGTCGGTGGCGGATTCGACGTACGGGCCGGGGGCTAAAGGCCCGCGATGTCCATCGCCCGGTCGAGGTACATCTCGGTGCCTCCGGGCCAGAAGCGCTCGTAGAGGAGATACTCCAGCGGGTCCCGCCGCTCGTCCGTCAGGAATTCCCGGGCGGCACGGGGATGGTTGGACAGGGCGGCCATGACGGCCGCCATGGGGTCCCGTTCGTCCAGGGGAATGGCGCACATCGGCCGCGAGTCCGGGCGGAGGTTGCGCCAGTACGGGGACGCGGGAGGCTGGCTGCGTTCGTAGTCGTAGACCTTGAAGGCGAGGTCGCGCAGAAACACGTCGGCGAAACAGCCATATCGCAACAATTGCCCGAGCGCGAAACCGGTTTCCGGGTCGTCGAGGTTCTCGAGCAGGCGGTGGACGTAAGGGGTCGAGATCCTGGCGGCGCCGGGCGCGCGCGAAGCGGTGCCGAGCAGCGTGCTCAGCGCCCTGGCCAGCCTGTCGAGGCTGGTGGACTGGATGGCATGCGCGCGGCGCAGACCAGCCAGAAGGCTCTTGAGCTGGCGCGGCGGCATCACGGCGGCGAACGCCACGGCGAAGGCGGGGTCGTTTCGGCGCTTTTCGAGTTCGGCCAAATCGTGGGAATCGATGGCGCCCTTCTTCCCCTCCGCTCCGCAGAACGACTGGACGAAGGAATCGTAACCACAAGAAAGTTCGGACACCGCCGCCCCAATTTTCCCAATAAAGACGAAATATCGGGCAACCAATCTCCTCCACATGCCCCCTCTCGGGACAAATCGTTCCCCAGCGCCGCACATCACGAAGAGGTAACATTAGCGAGCCCTCGGACGGACACGAAAAAACCACACGCCCGACCGGAATCCCGGCCCCCGCAATCCCCGAGGCAGGGCCACCCTGAACGGCCCGCCCCGCCGCCAGCCCCCGTCCAGGGCGGCTCACCGAGGGGGCCGCCGGAAGGGAGTGCGGGGTGTATTCCTTGACAGGCATATACCCGACACGGAATATGAAGGCATGTCCGTCGACGCATTCTCCGTGCTCTCCGAGCCGACCCGGCGTCGGATCCTCGATCGGCTCCGGATGGCCGAGAGCAGTGTGAACGAGCTGGTCGAGGCGCTCGATGTCAGCCAGCCCACGGTGTCCAAGCAGCTGAAGGTGCTCAGGGAGGCCGGGTTCGTCACCTGCCGCACCGAGGCGCAGCGGCGGATCTACCGCCTCCACGCCGGCCCCTTCCAGGCGCTGGACGACTGGCTCCAGCCGTACCGGGCCCTGTGGGACACGCATCTCGACGCCCTTGAGCGCCATCTCGACAACCTGGAGCAGTCATGACCTCAGACGCGTACCGCCCGAGCCCGCCGGCCCAGGTCGGCAGCGAGGTGACGGAAGGCCGCTGGACCCTCGTCTTCGTCCGTGACCTGCGGCATCCGCCGGAGAAGGTGTGGCGGGCGCTGACCGAGCCCGGACAGCTCGCGGCGTGGGCGCCGTACACCGCCGACCGTGACCTTTCCGCGGCCGGTGGCGCGCCCCTCACGATAGATCGACGACGAGAATCCTCAGGACCTGGCGGCCGAGGTCGTCCGCGTCCGGCCGCCGGAGCTGCTGGAGCACACGTTCGGCACCGACCTGCTGCGGTGGGAGCTGGCGGCGACCGGTGGCGGCACCCGTCTGACGCTGCGGCACACCGTCCTGGACCGCGACCTGCTGCCGCAGGCGGCGGCCGGCTGGCACATCTGCCTCGACGTGGCCGAGCGGCTGCTCGAAGGGCGGCCGATCCCGCCGATCCGGGGTGCGGCGGCGGTCGACTTCGGCTGGCCGGAGCTGAACGACCGGTACGCCCGGGAACTCGACGTCCCGAACACCGGCCTGCCCGGCCACCTGAAGGACGGGAACCGGACCTCCTGACGAGCCGCGCACCACACCCGGCGCCGATATGGGCAGGGAAGGCGGAGGGGCTGCGATGATGAGCTCCCATCCGGAGACGTCGATGCCGCCCGGGGCGTACGGCATCGGCGGCGCGCGCCAGGAAGGCAGGCTCGATGATCGCTGTTCTGGGCGAGTGCGTCGCCGACGGCTTCACCACCGCGGCAGGTGGCGCGGGGCAGGGCGAGCTCGGGTTGCGGGTGCTGCCGGGCGGCGGGCCGGCCAACACGGCGGTGGCGCTGGCCAGGCTCGGCACACCGGCCCGTTTCCTCGGCCGCATCTCCGGCGACGTGTTCGGGGCGCTGTTCCGTGAACGCCTGGCGTCCTCGGGCGTGGACCTGTCGGCGGCCGTCGAGGCCGCGGAGCCGAGCACGCTCTCGGTCGCCGCGCTCGACGGCGGCGGTCAGGCCGCCTACACCTTCTACGCGGGTGGCACCGCCGACTGGCAGTGGCGCCCGGACGAGCTGGCCCCGGCCCGGCTCGGACCGGCCGCCTGCCTGCACACCGGGTCGCTGGCGCTGGTCAGGGAGCCGGGCCGGGCGGCGGTCGAGGAGTTCGCGCGCGAGGCCGCCGCGCGGGCCACGGTCTCGGTCGACCCCAACGTGCGCCCCACCCTCGCCGCCCGCGAGGACTACCGGGTCGAGCGCTGGTGCCGGTGGGCCGACCTGCTCAAGCTCAGCGAGGACGACCTGCGCTTCCTGATGCCCGGCGCGTCGGCGGAACGGGCCTGCGACACCTGGCACGCCGCCGGGGCCCGGCTCGTCGTGGTGACCCGCGGGGCGGCGGGCGCGCTGGTGTCCCTCGACGGCGAACGGGCGGAGGTGCGGGCGCCGGAGGTCGACGTCGTCGACACGGTCGGCGCCGGCGACTCCTTCACCGCCGGGCTCCTGCACGACCTGGGCGCGCGCGGCCTGCTCGGCGGCCGGCTCGACGGCCTCGACCTGGACACCGCCGTGGCCGCCGCGTCGTTCGCGGCCCGGGTGTCGGCGCTGACCTGCTCGGTGGCGGGCGCGAACCCGCCCTGGGCCGACGCGCTGGCCACCCCCTGACCGGCACCCGGGCGGGACCCCGGCGAGCGGCCGGGGTCCCGCCCGGGGCTGCGGGTCTCTCGTGGTCGGGAAGGCGGGTCAGGTGAGGGGGATGGTCGTGGTGGGGACGTTGTAGCCGCGGACGCGGAGTGCCGGCTGGTGGCCGCCGAGGTCGGTCGTGCGGTACGTGGCCGTGATCGTCGTGGTCTCCCCCGGCCACAGCGTGACGTAGTTGTCGGTGTAGGTCACGGGTACGACCTCGCGCCCGTCCGCGATCACCTCCGGGCGCAGGAGGAAGGCCAGGCCGGAGGGGTTGCGCAGGGTGATCGTGACGGTCTCGGTCCCGGCGGAGACGGCGCGGACGCCGGTGGCGGCCACGTCGGCGGCGGGCAGGGCGTTCAGGCCGGTGAGGTCGGCGTAGGTCTTCGGCGTGGTGCGGTACCAGTTGCTCTTGTTGCCGAGCGTGTCGGGCGCGGTGGAGTACCAGTAGACGTTGTCGCTGACCTTCGCGCCGGCGGCGTCCTTGAGCTGGAGCCTGATGAGGTAGGTCCGCGACAGCCCGGTGACCGCCGGGACCGTCAGCACCTGGACGCCGGCGTTGGCCGTGGCGGTGACCGGGGCCGAGGCGGTGTACTTCTGGGCCAGGTCCGGCAGGTTGTGCACGGACGCCGTGGCCGTGAGCCCCGACCGCGTGGTGAGGGTCGAGTTGACCACGTGGACGGCCCGGGTCAGGTAGTCGTAGGCGATGTGCACGGGTTCGGTGGCCTTCTTGGTGCCGAAGTAGCCGCCGCCGGGCTTGAGGTAGTAGTCGTAGAGGTTCCAGTGGACCGACGGCCAGGCGTTGTTCAGCATCCAGAAGACCGAGCCGAACGAGCGCACGTGCTGCCTGGCGCTCCACGCCTCGAAGAAGGCGCGGGCGTTCTCGTAGTTCTGCGCCTCGGACTTGCGGGACTGGTCGGCGGCGGAGACGGGCGTGCCGTAGCGCTTGGCCAGGCCGGTGCTGTAGGGGGCGATGGTGTCGAACACGCTGCCCGGCTTGCCGGCGTGGTAGTTGTACGCCGTGCCGATGGGCCAGACGTCGGCGGGCGCGAGGAAGCGTTGCAGCGTCTCCAGGGGCGGCGGCGACTCGGTGCCCTCCTCCCCCGTGCTGCCGTACGCGCCGCCGCTCCTGCTCTCGTCCCACCACAGCACCGGGGGCTCCCACACGTACGGGCCGTCCATCTTCATGCCGGCGTCGGCGTTGGACCAGGTGGCGACGTTGTCCAGGGTGGGGTTCTGCCAGTGCAGGGCGGCGGCCACGCTCTTGTACGCGGCCAGGTGCGCGGCCGTCGGCGGCTGGTCGCTGCCGTAGGTCCACAGGAACACCGAGGCGTGGTGGCGCAGTGAGCGGAGCTGGCTGTCCAGCGACGCGCGGGCGACCTGTTCCTGCTCGGCGGTCCAGGCGCTGTCGTCCTCCCAGGCGCTGCAGCAGACGAAGCCCGGCATGACCAGGATGCCTGCCTTGTCGGCCATGTCGTACAGCTCCTCGTTGCCGAGGGTGCCCTCCAGCCTGATGGTGTTCAGGCCCATGTCCTTGACGTAGGCGATGTGGGCGGCGTTCGTCCTGGTGTCCCAGCGCTGCATCAGGTCCCACACGTACCCGCCGCCGCGCAGCAGGATCGGCCGGCCGTTGATCTTGTATCCGGCGAACGAGGTGCCGTTGACGGTGGTGCGGTAGTCGGTGACCTGGCGGATGCCGAAGTCGATGGTCTTGCTGTCGGAGGCGCCCGCGCCGACCGTCAGGCGGTACAGCTCGGGGCTGCCGAACTGGTACGGCCACCACAGCACCGGATCGCTCACGTGCAGGGGCGCGAAGGCGACCTCCTTGCGCTCGCGGGCGGCCAGCGTGACGGTCTGGGAGAAGGTGAGGTCGGGCCGGCCCGCCTTGGTGATCGTGCCGCTGACCGTGGTGGTGACGGGGGCGTTCGTCGCGTTGACGGCGTCCACGTAGACGGTCAGGTCGGCGGCGGCGCCGGACAGGGCGGTCCGCACGTACGGGTCGCGCAGGGCCACCGGGCCCGTGGTGTCCAGCAGGGTCGTGTTCCAGATGCCCGCGTTCATGTCGGGGGCCTCGGGGTTCCAGTCGACCGTGCAGGTGGACAGGTCCTTGCAGTCGTGGCGCGGCGGGGTGACCCGGACGGCCAGCGCGTTGACCGCGCCGGGCCGGATCGCGGCGGTGGCGTCGTACTCGTGGCCGACGAACGTGCCCACGGCCGCGGCGTCGAGCTGCACGCCGTTCAGCCAGATCTGGGCGCGGTAGCTGAGGCCCTTGAAGCGCAGCCAGTACACCTGGCCGGGGGCCGTGGCCGGGGCGGTGAACTCGCCGCGGAACCACCAGTCCTGGGTGGTCAGGTCGGGCACGTTCTTGAGGTTCTGGCCGAAGTAGACGTCCTGGTAGACGCCGTTCGCGACCAGCCCGGCCAGGACGGTCGAGGGCAGGGTGACCGGGTTCCAGCCGGTGGTGGCGTACCCGGGCGTGGAGATCGCCGCGCCGGTGTCGGCGAGGCCGGTGGCCGGGCGCAGCGCCCAGCCCGAGGCCAGCTCGGTCGAACCGGCCGCCGCGACGGCGCTGCCGGCGCTCACCACCCCCGAGGCGAGCAGCAGGACGAGCACGGCCAGGACGCATCTGATCGATCGGGACATGCGCAGCTCCTGAGTGGGCTCCTAAGAACCGGAGGGCCAGGCGATCTGGGTGGAGCGGTAGTAGGCGATCCCCATGACGCGCCAGCGCGGGCCCTGCGCGCCCAGCCGCTGCCGGAACACGGTCCAGTCGTGCGTGGCGGAAGGGGACCAGCCCAGTTCGGCGAGCGCGGGCAGGCGGGGGAAGGCCATGTACTCGAGGTCGGCCGACGTCCTGAGCGTCTCGGTCCACAGCGGCGCCTCGACGCCGAGCACCTGCTCGGGCGGGAGCCTTCTGAGGTAGGCGCCGGGATCCCAGCCGTAGGCGTCCTTGACCTCGATGGTGCCCGCCCAGGTCTGGCCGAGCGGGGTGCGCCGGTTGTACTTCATGTCCAGGTACGCGCGGCTCGCCGGGGACATGACGACCTTCCGGCCCGCCGTCGACACCGCCGTCTCCGTGGGGTCGCTGCCCCAGTACTGGACGACCGTGGCGGGCAGCGGGGTGGCGTTGACGACGTCGTGCCAGCCGATCACCGTCTTGCCGTGGGCGGCCACGATGCCCTGCGCCCGGTCGACGAACGTCCGGTAGTCGGCCGGCGTCGTGGAGGACGCCTCGTCCCCGCCGATGTGCAGGTAAGGGCCGGGGGTGAGCGCGGCCAGCTCGCCGATCACCTGGTCGACGAAGGTGTAGGTGATCTCCTTGGACGTGCACAGCGAGCTGAACCCGACGTCCGTGCCGGTGTAGCGCGGCGGGGCGACGCCGTCGCAGGTGAGCTCGCCGTAGGAGGCGAGGGCGGCGTTGGTGTGCCCCGGCATGTCGATTTCCGGAACTACGGTGATATTTCGCGCGGCGGCGTAGGCGACGATCTCCTGGTACTGGGCCTTGGTGTAGAAGCCGCCGGGATCGCCGCCGACCGCGGTGCCGCCGCCGTAGGAGGCCAGCCGGGGCCAGGAGTCGATCGCGATGCGCCATCCCTGGTCGTCGGACAGGTGCAGGTGCAGGCGGTTGATCTTGTAGAGCGCGATCTGGTCGAGGTACCGCTCGACCGCGTCCACCGGGAAGAAGTGCCTGGCCACGTCGAGCATCGCGCCCCGGTACGGATAACGCGGCCGGTCCACGACCCGTCCGCCGGGCACCGGCCAGGGGCCCGGCTGCACCGTGCCGGCCTCGGCCGCGTACGGGAGCAGCTGCCGGAGCGTCTGCACGCCGTTGAACAGCCCGGCGGCCCCGTTGGCCAGCACGACGATCCCGGTGGCGGTCACGTCGAGCTGGTACGCCTCCTCCCCGCCGGCCACCGTGCCCAGCCGCAGCGTGATCCCGTCCGCCGGCGGGGCCGTCACGATCGGGACCGGGTAGCCGGTCGAGCGGCGCAACCGCTGCGCGAGCTGCTCGCCCACCTCGGGCGCGTCGGAGTACAGGGCCGTCGCGGCGGTGATCCGGTACGTCACCCCCGCCGCCTGGACCGCGCTCACCGGAGCGGGCACGATCGCCCCGAAGGCGACGGCGGCCGCCGCCGTGGCGCTCGGTGCGACGGGCACGGATGCGGAAACCGACATGGCGAGCAGGGTCGTCAGCACGACCGCAGCGGTGCGGATCTTCATGACCGCCTCCCGAGGGTTGCCCCCACCATACGGACGCGATCGCTGGTGGTAAAGAACCTTTCTAATCAAGGGTCTCGGTGGCGACGGTCCGGTAGCCGTTCCACACGAAGCGGGCCGTGGTCACCGCGTCGTCGCCGTCGCCGGTGATGAGCTGGTGGATGGCGATGCCGTCCAGCTCGCGGTATTCGCACCACTCGTGGTCGGAGGTGAGCACGAGGTCGAGCCCGAGGTTCACCAGCAGGTCGAAGACCTGGCCGCGGTTGGCCCGGTCGACGCCCACGAACACTTCGTCCAGCAGGATGAACCGGGGGCAGCCGGGGTCGGTGCGGTAGTGGGCGGCCACGGCGGCGAACAGCGGCAGGTGCAGGGCGATGGCCTTCTCCCCGCCGGACAGGGCGCCGTGCAGCTTCCTGGTCAGGTCCTGCCAGCCCTGGCCGTCGCCGCGGTCGAGGCGGACCACGAACCGGTGCCAGGACGTGTAGTCGAGCACCCTCATGAGCTGGTCCTCCCAGCCGGCCGAGGAGTTGTCGGCGCGCGCCTCCTCGACGCGGTCCCGGAAGAAGGCGTACAGGGCCTCGCGGTCGGCCTCGCTCAGCCCGGCCGGGTCGCGCAGCAGCAGCTCGCGGGCCGCGCGGGTGGCCGGGGACTGGGTGGGATCGACCTGCCACACCAGGCGCACCGCGACCCCCGAGGCCGTGCGGACGCGTTCGAGCCGCTGGTTCATGCCCTCGACCAGCGCGGCGGCCTGGCGGATGCGGTCGGCCAGGTGCCGCCGCGTGTCACCGGCGAGCGTGCGGTCGAACAGGTCGCGCTCGGCCTCGGTGATGTCGCCGCGCCGCTCGTCGCGCTCGCCGCGCAGCGCCCTGCCCAGCGCCGCCGCGCCCGCCCGCACGCCGCCGGCGGTGGCGGTCAGCACCTGGACGTCCTCGTCGGGGGCCAGCTCCAGCTCGGCCCGGCCGGCCAGGACCTCCCTGGCGTGGTGGAAGGCGTCCCGCAGGCGGGCCTCGGCCTCCCTGACGGTCCGCTGCTCGTGCGGCACCGCCGCGAGCCGCCCGGCCACGTCCCCGGCCGCCTCCAGGACCGCCCGCACCCCGGCGTCGGGGGCGAGCCCGGCCGGCACGCCGGCGTCGGCGGCCAGGTGGCCGGCCAGCAGGCGGCGCAGGCGCTCGCAGACCGCCTCGCGGACGCGACCGGCCTCGGCGTGCTTCTCCTCGGCCCGGCCCAGCTCGCCCCTGAGCCGTCCGAGGCGGGCGTTGAGCCGGGCCGTGTCGTCGTGGATCGTCCGGATCAGGCGGCGGCAGCCCTGGTGGGCGGTCTGGGCGTCCTGGAGCCGGCCGAGCAGGTCGGGGTCCTCGCCGCCGGCCGCGGGCTCGACGGCGGCCAGCTTCTCGGCCAGCACGACGGCCGCGTCGGCCGCCTCCTCGGCCCGTTCCATCGCGCGTACGGCCAGGTCCTGGTACTCGCGGGCGGTCTCGGCCGCCTGGCCGGCGCGGTCCCTGGCCGCGCGGGCGTCGCCGCGCCGGTCGTGCCAGACGGCGCCGGTGGTCTCGGCGGCGCGCAGGGCGGCCTCCAGCCGGTCGAGCGCGGGCCGGGCGGCGGGCAGCGCGTGCCGGGCGGCCAGCTCCGTGAGCCGGCGCAGCGACCTGCCCACCTCCTTCTCGCGCTCGTGCAGGCGCTGCTCGTGCGCGCGCAGCTGGTCCTCCAGCAGGGCGACCTTGCCCACGGCCGCGTCCAGGGCCCGCGCGGCCCCGTCGTACGGCCTCCTGTCGGGCCGCCGCCGCAGCTCGGCCGCCAGCGTGTCGCGGTCGCCGGCCAGCACCCTGAACAGGTGGTCGCACTCGGCGATCGTGCCGGCCAGGTCGGAGAGCCGGTCGTCCAGCTCGGCGACGCGGCGGCGCAGGGCGCGCTCGCGGGCGGCGTCGCCGATGTAGGAGGGCTCCGGCTTGACCCAGCGCCCGGCGGCCGGGCCGAGCTGCCAGGTGCCGTCGGCGCCGACGGCCGCCGGATGGTCGAGGCCGAGCGCCGTGGGGGCGAAGGCGACGCCCGCGAGCACCCGCTCGGCCGAGACGGGCGCGCCCGGCTGGGCGGACAGCACGGCGGCCAGGCTGTGGCCGGGCGCGGGCCGGGCCAGGGCGGAGGCGGCGAAGGCGTCGTGCTCGCCGGGGTCCATGCCGCCGTCGGGCAGCAGCCACAGGTCGAGCAGGCCCGAGGCTTCGAGCGCCGCCTCGACGCCCGCCTGGGTGACCGGGTCGACGCCGGAGCGGAAGGCGAGCGCCCGCCACAGCGGCATGCCGGGCCGTCCGGACCTGGAGGCGGGGCGGGCGGGCGAGGGGGGCGGCTCCAGGGCGGTCCGGTCGGCCAGGCGTTCGCGTTCGCGGGCCAGTTCGGCGCGCTCGGCGTGCAGCCGGTCACGCAGGCCGGTCAGGTGGTGCTCGCGGGCGGCCAGCCGGACCGCGGCCGCCGTGCGCGCCGCGCCGACCAGCTCGTCGGCCTGGTCGGACCGGTCGGCGAGGCCCGCCAGCTCCTCGGGGTCGAGCCGGAGGTGGACGCAGCCGCGGGCCCACTCCTCCAGGGCGGCGGCCAGGTCGTGGGCGCGCTCGTCGCGGGTCGCGCCGGCCTGGTCGTGGGCGGCGGTCGCGGCCGTCAGGTCGTCGCGGACCCGGTCGCGGTCGTGCTCGGCGGTGGTGCGGCGGCCGATCGCCTCCTCGTGCTCGACGGCCGCCGCCGCGACCTCGCGGATCTGGCCGGCGCGGCTGGTGACGGCGGCGCGCAGCAGCTCGCGGGCGCGGCGCACGGACTCCTCGCCGTCGTCGCCCCGCTCCCCCTCGCCGGGGGCGCCCCCGGACTGCGCGCTCGCGGGCTCGGGGACCGGGCGTTCGCACTCCAGGTGGACCGAGAGCAGCCCGGCGCGCTCGGCGGCCCGGCGGGCCTCGGCGCGGGCGCGGTCGGCCAGGCCGGTGGCGGCTCGGGCGACGGCCGCCGCGCGCAGCGACAGCTCCTGCCTGGCCGACGCGCTGCGGGCCGCCGCCCCGGCCTGGTCGCGCAGCCGGGCCGCCGACTCGTGCGCCTCGCCCGCCTGCGTGCGCAGCCGGTGCAGGTCACGCCCGGACCGGTACGCCTCGCTCTCCTTCAGCCCGTCGATCTGCGCGGCCAGGGCCAGCTCCTGCGCCTCCTCCTCCGACAGCCGGACGGCCGCGGCGGCCAGCTCGCCGTCAGCCTGCTTGAGCGCCTCCCGTCCGGCCTTGACCTCGGCGGCGAGGGCGTCGACGGCCTGCCCGGCGGACAGGGCCGCGGCGGCGGCCGCGCGCAGCACCTTCTGGGCGTAGCCGCGCTGGACGTCGGCCAGCCGGTCGGCCTCCTGCACGTCGCGGTCGAGCAGGCGCAGCTCCTCGCGCCGCCGGTCGAGCCGCTCGAACCCGTCGGCGATCTCGTGGATCTCGCCCTCGCCGAGCGGCGGCAGGGCGCTGGACAGCAGGTCGGACAGCAGGCCGGGGTCGAGGCGTTCGGACAGTTTGGGGGTGCGGAGCTGGCGCAGCGCGGTGAGCAGGCAGTCGTAGCGCTGCTCGTTGAGCGCGGTGTAGAGGGTGCGGCGCACGACGGCGCGGTAGGCGTCGGCGGACTCGTGGACCGTGCCGGCCTCGCCCAGCTCGTCGGCGAGCTGGGCCCTGGTCAGCGGCTGGCCGCCGTCACCGGTGAGCCGGACGCCGCCGGGCAGGCCGACGCGGGAGCCGGTGGTGAAGTAGGCGGCGGTGACGTTCTTGGTGTGGGCGGTGGCCTGGAGGCGGGCGCCGCAGGTGAACCAGCGGCCGTCGGCGTGCTGGAACTCCAGCCAGACGTAGCCCACGCGGGTGACGCCGCTCGCGCCCTCGCCCATGAGGTTCCAGTGCATGGTCCGCTCGGTGCCGCCGAACGTGGACAGCCTGCTGGGTTTGAGGCTGGCGTCCAGCACGTACGGCAGCAGCAGTTCGAGCACCTTGGACTTGCCGCTGCCGTTGGGCCCGCGCAGCAGCAGCCTGCCCCGGTGGAACTCGAACACCTCGTCGTGGTAGCGCCACACGTTGAGGATCCCGGCGCGTACGGGGATCCAGCGCCGGTCCATGCCCGGGGCGGTGCGGGCGGGCGTGAGCTCGGTGACGGTCATGCGTCCTCCGTGTCGGCCGGGCCGCGATCGACCCGGTAGCGGGCTCCGGCGGGCAGGGCGGCCACCCGGTCGCCGGTACGGCGGGCCAGCCCGAACATGGCGAGCACCGCCAGCGCGTCGGCCGCGAGGCGAGGCGCGCCGCCGTCCGACTGGTAGGCCCTGGCCCACTGGGGGAAGCGCCGCAGCAGCTCGGCGGCCTCCTCGTCGAGGCGTCCCGCGGGCAGCGGACCGGCGGTGACCAGCAGGTCGAGCAGGAGCAGGGCGGCGACCTTGGCGTGGCCGCCGTCGTCGGGGAACCTCGTGTCGGTGGCGGTGGCCTCGGTGTCGACGAGCAGGAGGCCCTCGGCGCGTTCCTCCAGCACGAACCCGGCCTCCTCGGCGGCCCTGCGGATCATCCGGCGGCCGGTGAGCGAGGCGGCGTAGGCGGCCTGGGCGGGGGTCAGCTCGTCGCGGTAGACGACGGGCTCGTCGAGCAGGCGGCGGATGACGGAGTGGCGGGCCCACAGGGCGCGCTGGGTCTCCGAGGGTTCGTCGCCGCCGTAACGGGCCTCGACGGTGAGCGCCGCGGGGGTACCGGCCGCGCCGGGCAGGCGGGAGGGCGGGACGGGGGCGGCCAGCAGCCTGATCACGCGGGTGGTGTCCACGCGGTAGAGCACCTTGGCCTCCTCGTCGCCGAGGTAGGCGTCGGTCGTGCCGTCGGTGGCGGTGATCGCGCCGTGCCGTTCGAGCAGCTTGAGCGCGTCGACGAAGGCGGCCCGCTCGTCGGCGCCGACCGGGTCGAAGGGCGGCACGCCGGGCTCGACCGCCGCCGCCCGCGCCACCCGTCCGGCCAGCATGCCGATCGTGGCGACCGGCGCGGCGAGCAGTTCGGCCGCGCACAGGCACAGCAGCGTGTAGCGGCGTCGGTCGAACGGCGGGCCGCCGGCGCGACGCCGGGCCGGGCGGGTGGCCGTCGGCCGCGACCCGACCTTGACCAGGCGGGCGTAGCCCTCGCGGGGCTCCACGACCAGCCGCCAGCCGCAGAAGTAGTCGAACCACCGGGTCAGCGGCTCCCGCCGTTTCCTGATCACCGCGAAGGCGGCGGGCTCGTCGTCCGCCGCCAGGAAGGGCCGGGCGAGGAGGGTCCTGATCGCGCGGGCGATCTCCTCCTTCTCCGCCCTGACGAGCTGGTTGGCCAGGCTGCTCATGCCCCTTCGGCCCTCCCGTGGTCGCGGGCGCCCGGGGAGCGCACGTCGAGCAGGTAGTCGGGGCCGCGGAACCAGCCCTCGGACGTGCGCAGCACCGCGACCGCGCCGTCGCCGGGGGCCCGCAGCACGACCTCGACCCGGCCGTCGGAGGTGACGGCCCGGCGCAGGCCGGTGGCGTCGGGACGGGCGGCCAGGGCCCGGCCCAGCAGGTCGAGCAGCCGGCCGAGGGTGTCGTGGTCGAGCGCGCCGAGCTGGGACAGCCGGACCGAGCCGGTGGTGGCCAGCGCCTGCCAGGCGGCCTCCAGCCCGGCGTGCTCCTTCTCGGCGCGGGCGCGGCGCTCGGCGCGCAGCGCGGCCACGTCGCGCACCCGCCCGGTGCGGCCCATGCGCTCGGTCCTGCCCCGCGAGCGCAGCAGCGCCGAGACCGCCACCGGCCCGGCCTCCGCCCAGGACGTCCCGGCCGGGACGAGTTCGGCGTCGGCGTGCCCGAGGTGGGCGTGCCGGGCGGGGCCGAGGCCGAAGGCGGCGTCCCAGAGCCGGTGGGCGTCGTCCTCGCCCGGCGCGGTGGCGAACCAGCGGGCCAGCGCGCGGAAGTCGGCGGCGGCGCTGGAGGCGGGACGGCGAGCGGCGGTGACGCGGTCGAGCAGCCCGAGCAGGGTGACGATGGCCTCGCCGGCGACCTCGTGCAGCCGCCGCAACCGGGGCCCGGCACCGCCGCTCTCGGCGCCTTCGCCGCCGGTGCCGCCGTCGAGGTCGGGGTCGAACCACTGGCGCAGCTCCGCCCAGGCGGCGGCGCGGGCGGCCAGCCACGGCGTGGCCAGGTCGGTCCCGGGGATCCGGGGCAGGTCGGCGCCGGCCAGGGCGCGGGTGTGCAGCACGCCGACGCCCCGCCCGGCCACGCCGCGCAGCGCCCGCGCCGCCGTCTCGCCGCGCTGCTCCAGCCCGGTCACGAACTCCTGGAGGTAGGCCACGGTGGCCGCCTCGGCCTCGTGGAACGTGCCAACGCCGGCGCCGTCGGCGCGCAGCAGCCGCCGCAGCTCGCCGTTGAGCCGCACGGTGTCGCGGCGCAGCCCGTCGAGGTGGCACTCCAGCTCCCGCAGGCAGGTGAACACCCGCCGGTCGCGGCCGGGGTCGGGGTCGGCCAGCAGCGCCTCCAGCTCCTCCAGCCGGTCGGCGAGGGCGTCGAGCACGGCGGTGTGGAACGCGCCCGCCGCGGCCAGCGTCTCCGACGCCCGCCGCAGCCCGGCGTGGGCGGCCTCGCCCTCGGCGGTCAGGGCGTAGCGCAGGTTCCTGCGTTCGTACTCCTCGGCGGTCGCGAAGCCGGCGGCGTGGTCGAAGACGACCTCGACCAGCCGCCAGCCGGCGAGCTGCCGCAGCGCGCCGGTGAGGTCGTGGTCGCCGACGGGGGCGTACCAGCCGCGGGCGCGCAGCCGGTCGCGGACCTCGTCGGCGGTCAGCGCGGGCTCCAGGCGCTCGGCGGCGGCGCCGAGGACGTCGAGGAGGGCCGTGTGCAGATCCGCCCGCTCAGTGGTGGCGAACCGGAACATCTCCGGCGGCACTCGTGGCAGCTCCGCCATCGCGCCGTTCTCCCCTCTCGCCGCGGTTTCACCGGAGCCACCGTAGCCGGAGAGACGGGCACCGCGGGGGCCGGTTTGCGAGCAGATGCCACGGGTATGGTCGCCGCGTTCGGCTGCCGGTGGCAGGCGGCGCGGTCCGCGCCCGGTACGGCGGCATTCGGGGAAGACGGGGGCCTGTGATGGCGGAGATCGAGGCGACGCGCGGGATGCCGGCCGACAGCATGATCGTGTTCGGGGTGGCGTCCGACGTCGAGCTGATGGACCGGTGGCTGCCGCAGGGGTTGTGGGTCGGCGACGGCGGGGCGGGCACCGTCGAGGCGGGCGGCGAGCTGGTGCCCGGCAGCGGGCGGCACGAGGGGCTGTTCCGCGTCCGGGAGGAGCAGCTCCGGGTGGAGTGGGGCGGCCGCGACCACCCCGACTACGCGGGCTGGCTGCAGGTGTCCGACTCGGCGGCCGGCACGAGCGAGGTGACGGTCCACCTGTCGCTGCTCGACGAGCCGGCCTCCAGCGCCAGGGCCGACGAGGTGCGCGAGCTGCTCGACCGCTCCCTCGACCGGCTGGCCGACGAGGTCACCCGCCGCGTCTCCGAGGGCGGCTGAACGGCGGGCTTCCCCGGGCGCGGCCGGACGGCGGCCTCCTTGCGAGGGCGGCCGGCTCCGGCGGGCGGGCGGGGGCGGGCCCGCCCGCCGGGGTTCAGGCGTCCTCGCGGTCCGGGTTCTCCAGCCGGAAGAAGTTGCTCTGCTTGCCGTCCTTCTTGTGCTCCTGGTAGATGAAGTTCAGCTTCCGCTGGTCGAAGGTCTCGAACCACTCCTCCCAGGTGATCTCCGCCAGGTCGCCCCCGCCGTAGCCGGGGAAGTCGAAGCGGAGCACGCCGGCCCTGCCCTGGTGCTCGGTGCCGGGCACGGTCGCGGGCTTGGCGCCGCGTTCCTGCGCCCATTCCTGGATCACGTCGTGGTCGGTGGTGATGAGACTGCGGCCGGGCCGCTCCTCGTGTTCGTCGGTCGAGGTGACGTGCTGCTCGTACTTGTGCTTGCCCTCGACGGGACGGTTCTGCTGCGACATGGCGGCCTGTTCCCCCTGGTAATCGTGCGGATGACCTGCTCGATACCCAGCCCGGCGTGCTTCTTGCAAATGATCTGTGCCACCACGCTTAAAGGGGCTCGCAAGGTATCCCCTTCAACTTTTGGTTATGCGACGTTTAATCACGATTCTTTCCCCCGTACTCGCAGGTCTGATCGCCGCGGCCGGCCTGTCCGGCGCCGCGGACGCGGCCACGAACGGCGGGCTCGACGCCTATTACGGTCAGCGCCTGGCCTGGTCGGGGTGCGGCAGCGGGTTCCAGTGCGCGAAATTGGCGGTCCCCCTCGACTATGCCAGGCCCGGCGGCCGGCGGATCAGGATCGCCATGGTCCGGCTGCCCGCGACCGGCCGGAGGATCGGCTCGATCGTGCTGAACTTCGGCGGTCCCGGCGGCGCCGGCGCGACCATCTTGAAGGCCGACAAGACCGTCATGTCGGCCGCCGTCCGGCAGCACTTCGACGTGGTCGGCTTCGACCCGCGCGGCGTGGGCGCCTCCGCCCCCGTGCGCTGCCTGTCGCCCCTCGGTCTGGACGCCTACTTCGCCGCCGACCCCACCCCCGACAACGCGGCCGAGGTCAAGCGGGCCAAGGCGTGGATGAAGATCTTCGCCCAGGGCTGCGCGACCAACTCCGGCAAGCAGCTGCTCGCGCACGTCGGCACCGGCGAGGTCGCCCGCGACCTGGACGTGATGCGGGCCGCCCTGGGCGACGCCCGCCTGACCTACTTCGGCTTCTCCTACGGCACCTACCTGGGCGCCCGCTACGCCGACCTGTTCCCCACCCGGATCCGCGCCATGGTGCTCGACGGCGCCGAGGACCCCGGCCAGACGCTCGCCGAGTTCGGCGCGGCGCAGGAGCGGGGGTTCCGGATGGCGCGCGAGTCGTTCCTGCGCGACTGTTTCCGGGCCAGGGACTGCCCGTTCCCCCGCCACACCGTCGCCGCGTCGACCAGGCGGCTGGAGGCGCTCTACAAGCGGGCCGACCGGGCGCCGCTGCGCAACGACGGCGACAGCAGGCAGGTCAACGAGGCCATCCTGCGCTCGGGCGTCAACCAGGCCATGTACGCCAAGGACAGCTGGCCCTACCTGCGCCAGGCGCTCACCCTCGCCTTCAGGGGCGACGGCACGGCCATGCTCGCCCTGGCCGACGTCAACCACGGACGCCGTCCCGACGGTAGCTACGACAACAGCAGCGAGGCGCTGACCGCCGTCAACTGCCTGGACCATCCCGAGCAGCGCTGCGCGTACTGGCCGGTCAGGGGCGAGAGGTTCACCAGGAAGGTGCGCGCCCACGGGTCGCCGCCGATCGTGGTGGTGGGCACGACGCGTGACCCGGCCACGCCGTACGAGCTGGCCAGGCGGCTGGCCGGGCAGCTGGAGCACGGCGTGCTGCTGACCCACGACGGCGACGGGCACACGGCGTACAAGGGGAGCTCGTCCTGCCTGGACCGGCAGATCGACCGGTACGTGATCACGGCTCGCGCGCCGCGCCCGGGAGCCTGCGCGAAGGTCTGACGGCGTCGGCCCGGTCCCCCACCCGCTCATGGGCGGGTGAGGGACTGGTGACGTTCGGGTCAACCCTGGCCGCGCCTGCGCGGCGGGCACGACCGGGCGGGAGAGATTGGGCGGACGTAGCCGGAAATTCCCGCCCGAGGAGCCCATGGAGTCGCTGCTGGTCCTGCACGCGCTCGCGGCGGTCTGCGCTCCCTGGCTGGCCCGGCGCATGGGACGGGCCTCCTTCCTGCTGCTGGCCGTGGCCCCCGGCGCCGGTTTCGCGTACACGGTGTGGCTCGGGGTGCGGGGGCTGCCGGCGCGGGAGGACACCCGATGGGCGCCCGCGCTCGGGCTGGAGCTGTCCTTCCGGGCCGACCCGCTGACCCTGCTGATGACGGCGCTGGTCACCGGCGTGGGCGTGCTGGTCCTGGTCTACAGCGTGCGCTACTTCCCGGCCGGCGACGACGGGCTGGGCCGCTACGGCGGCGCGATGACCGCCTTCGCCGGGTCGATGCTGGGGCTGGTCACCGCCGACAACCTGCTCCTGCTGTACGTCTTCTGGGAGCTGACCACCGTCTTCTCCTACCTGCTGATCGGCTACCACCCGGAGAGCCGGGCGAGCCGGCGGGCCGCGATGAAGGCGCTGACGGTGACCACGCTGGGCGGGCTGGCGATGCTGGCCGGGTTCGTGGTGGTCGGGCAGGCGGCGGGCACGTACGCGCTGTCGGGGGTCGTCGCCCGGCCGCCGCAGGCGGGCCCGCTGGCCGCCGGGCTGGTGCTGGTGCTGGCCGGGGCGCTGGCGAAGTCGGCGATCTTCCCGTTCAGCACGTGGTTGCCGGCCGCGATGGCGGCGCCGACGCCGGTGTCGGCGTACCTGCACGCGGCGGCCATGGTCAAGGCCGGGGTGTACCTGGTGGCCAGGCTCGGGCCGGCGTTCGGGGACGTGCCGGTGTGGCGGGCGGTCGCGGTGCCGCTCGGGGTGCTGACCATGTTGCTGGGCGGCTGGCGGGCGCTGCGCGAGACGGACCTGAAGCGGCTGCTGGCCTATGGCACGGTCAGCCAGCTCGGTTTCCTGATCACGCTGTTCGGCTCGGGCACCCGGGGCGCGGCGCTGGCCGGGGTGGGCATGCTGGCCGCGCACGCGCTGTTCAAGGCCGCGCTGTTCCTGGTCGTGGGCGTCGTCGACCATGCCACCGGCACCCGTGAGCTGCGCGAGCTGAGCGGGGTGGGCCGGTCGATGCCGTGGGTGTGCGCGGCCGCGGTGCTGGCGGGGGCGTCGATGGCGGGGCTGCCGCCGTTCGCGGGGTTCGCCGGCAAGGAGGCGGCGCTGGAGGCGCTGCTGGACCGGCCGCTCGTGCTGGCGGGGGTGGTGGCGGGGTCGGCGCTGACTGCGGCGTACACGCTGCGGTTCCTGTGGGGCGCCTTCGCCGCCAAGCCGGGCGTGCCGGCCACGCCGGCGCACCGGACGGCGGCGGCCATGTTCGCGCCCGCCGCGCTGCTGGCCGTGCTCGGCCTGGCGCTGGCGCCCTTCGCCTCCTGGTACGGCGGCGCGATGTCGGGCTACACCGGCACCTTCCGCGACCCGGGCCATGCCACGCACCTGGCGATCTGGGCCGGCCTGTCCCCCGCGTTGCTGCTGTCGGCCGTGGCGCTGGCGGCCGGGGTGCTGCTGTTCCTGGCCAGGGAACCGGTGGCCAGGGCGGGCGCGGCGCTGCACGTGCTGGACTCGACGCAGATCTTCTGGTCGCTCGTCCGCCGCCTGGACCGGTTCGCCGTCCAGGCCACCGGCTTCGTCCAGCGCGGTTCGCTGCCCGACTACCTGCTGCTCACGCTGGCCGCCACGACCGGCGTCGGCGTGTTCGCCGTCGCCTACGGCGGCGTGCCGCACCTGGACGTGCCGGTCGTCGCCTGGGAGCGCGTGGAGCAGCCGGTGCTGGCGGTCCTGATCACCGCGGCGGCGGCGCTGGCGCTGTTCGCCCGCGCCTACATCCTGCTGGCCGTGGTCGTCGGCGTCATCGGGTACGGCACCGCGCTGCTGTTCCTCGCGCACGGCTCGCCCGACCTGGCGCTGACCCAGTTCCTCGCCGAGACGCTGGCCCTGGTGGTGTTCGCCCTGGTGCTGCGGCGGCTGCCGGTGACCCCGGTCAGGCCCCGGCTGTCGCGCCTGTTCCGGTTCGGGCTCGGGCTGGCCGTGGGGGTGGTGGTGACCGGGGCGGGCCTGCTGGCCACCAGCGC
Source organism: Nonomuraea sp. NPDC005692 (assembly GCF_040631115.1). Lineage (NCBI taxonomy): Bacteria > Bacillati > Actinomycetota > Actinomycetes > Streptosporangiales > Streptosporangiaceae > Nonomuraea > Nonomuraea sp. NPDC005692. Next base: position 186,236 of record NZ_JBEXYU010000016.1, read on the forward strand.
GCGGAGCACGTGGGCCGTCGGGTCGATGATGCCCGCCGCGGCGCGCGAGGCCGGGGCGCGCAACATCGTCAGCGCCATCATCCTGGACATCCGGGCCTGGGACACGATGGGCGAGAGCACCGTGCTGGTCGTGCTGACGCTGGGCGTGACGAGCCTGGTGTTCCTGCGGCGCAGGACGTACGAGATCGAGCGGGACGACCGCGGCCGGGTGCCCGCCGAGCGCACGCACTGGTTGTCCTCGACGCTGCCGCGCGGCCAGCGGGCCGTGGCCTTCGAGGTGGCGGCCCGGCTGACCTTCCACACGGTGCTCGTGCTCTCGGTGTTCCTGCTGTTCGTCGGGCACAGCGGGGTCGGCGGCGGGTTCGCCGGCGGCATCGTGGCCGGGCTGGCGATCACCGTCCGCTACCTGGCCGGCGGCCGGTACGAGCTGGCCGCGGCGGTCCCGGTGCACGCCGGCGTGCTGATGGGCGTCGGGCTGACCCTGTCGACCGGCACGGCGCTGGCCGGGCTGCTGTTCGGGCGGGCGGCGCTGGACATGCTGGCGGCCGATGTGCACCTGCCGCTGGTCGGCAGCCTGCACGTGTCCACCGGCCTGCTGTTCGACCTCGGCGTGTACGTCTCGGTCACCGGCATGGTCCAGGACGTGCTGCGCGGCCTCGGCGCCGAACTGGACCGGCAGATCGAGGCGGAGGAGAGCTCGTGACGATCTCCCTGGCGCCGCTCGTGTGCTGCTGCGTGATGATCACGACCGGCGTGACGCTGCTGCTGGAGCGGAGCCTGGTACGGGTGCTGGCCGGGGTCGTCGTGCTGGGCAACGGCGTGAACCTGCTGATCGTCACCGCGGGCGGGAACGCCGGCGGGCCGCCCATCCTGGGCAGCACGCCGGTGGCGGACATGGCCGATCCGCTGCCGCAGGCGATGGTGCTCACCGCCATTGTGATCACCCTGGGCGTGACGGCGTTCGTGCTGGCCATGGTGCACCGCTCGTGGCAGCTCACCGGCAGCGACGAGGTCCAGGACGACACCGAGGACCGGCGGGTGCGGCTGCGGGCCCGGCGCGGCGAGCTGAGCCACGCCCTGCGCACCCGGCAGGACGCCTACCGGCGGCTGGTCGTGGAGCAGCGGGCGGAGCTGGCCCGGCTGGAGGCCGAGCAGGCCGAGCGGGAGCGGCTGCAGGAGGACGACCTGGAACGGCGGATCGCCCGCGTGCACACCGAGCTGGAGGAGTGGATGCGCACCCGGATGGCCGAAGGGTTGTCGGAGGAGGAGCTGCAACGCGGGTTCGAGGAGGCCGGGCAGCGGGACCGGCCGGGCGAGGAGGCCGGCGACAACGCCGAGCGCATCGACGAGCTGCGCCGCGAGCACACCCGGCGGCGGGCCGAGCAGGCGTCCGGCGAGAAGGAGCTGCGCCGGCGGATCAAGGCCAGGCAGCGCGACGCCCGCAGGCAGATGCGCTCGGCCATCCGCGAGGAGCGGGCCCGCCAGGCGCTCGCCAACGACCCCGAACTGGAGGGCGACGACTAGTGGCAGGCAGGGGCGGGGCCCGTGGGTGACCTGGTCGAGCTGCGCGGGCTGGTGTGCGTGCCGGTGCTGCTGCCGCTGCTGGCGGCGGGGATCAAGCTGGCGATCGGCGGGCGGCTGCGGCACCTGCAGTCGGCCATCAGCGTCACCACGCTGGGCATCTCGCTGGCGGTGTCGGTGCTGCTGCTCGCGCACGCCGACACGCACGGCCCGCTGGTGACCGAGCTGGGCGGCTGGGCCTCGCCGGTCGGGATCTGCCTGGTGGCCGACCGGCTCTCGACGCTGGTGCTGGTGGTGTCGTCGGCGGTGACGCTCTGCGTGATGGTGTACTCGATCGCCAACGCCTACGACGAGGCGGAGCACGACGCGCCGATGGCGATCTTCCATCCGGCGTTCCTGGTCATGGTGGCGGGCGTGGCGGACGCGTTCCTGTCCGGTGACCTGTTCAACCTGTTCGTCGCGTTCGAGATGTTGCTGAGCGGCTCGTACGTGCTGCTGACCTTCGGCGGGACCGAGTCCAGGATGCGGGCGGGGGCCACGTACACGCTGATGGCGCTGGCGTCGTCGATGTTGTTCCTGATCGCGCTGGCGGTGACCTACGGCGCGACGGGCACGTTGTCGATGGCGCAGCTCGCCGAGCGCTTCGGCACGCTGCCCGAGCAGGTCAAGCTGCTGGTCGAGCTGACGCTGCTGCTGGCGTTCGCGATCAAGGCGGCGATCTTCCCGGTGTCGGCGTGGCTGCCGGACTCCTACCCGACCGCGCCCGCGCCGGCCACGGCCGTGTTCGCCGGGCTGCTCACGAAGGTCGGCGTGTACTCGATCATCCGGCTGGAGGCGCTGCTGTTCCCCGGCGGGCCGGTCTCCACGCTGCTGATGGCGGTGGCGCTGGCCACGATGCTGGCCGGCGTGCTGGGCGCGGTGGCGCAGACCGACATCAAGCGCATGTTGTCCTTCACGCTGGTCAGCCACATCGGCTACATGGTGTTCGGGGTGGCGCTGTCGACGGTGGCGGGCCTGGCGGGCGCGGTGTTCTACATCGTCCACCACATCACCGTGCAGACGAGCCTGTTCCTGGTGACGGGGCTGATCGAGCGGCGCACCGGCACCACCTCGGTCAACCGGCTGGGCGGGCTGATGAGGACCGCGCCGGTGCTGGGCGTGCTGTTCTTCGTGCCCGCGATGAACCTGTCGGGCATCCCGCCGATGTCGGGGTTCCTGGGCAAGCTGCTGCTGGTGCAGGCGGGCCTGGCCAAGGGCGGCCCGGCGGCGGCCGTGCTGGTGGCGGGCGGGCTGCTCACGAGCCTGCTGACGCTGTACGCGATCGCCAGGACGTGGGGCAAGGCGTTCTGGCGCGCGCCGCGCGAGGAGCGGCTGGGCCAGGTGATGGAGAGCGAGGAGGCGACGGGTGAGGAGCCGGTGGTGACGACGACGGCGCTGCCGCCCGTGCTGCTGGGCGCGACGGCGGCGCTGGTGGCGTTCGGGCTGTCGTTCACGGTGCTGGCCGGGCCACTGGCGGCGCTGACGCAGCGGGTGGCCACGGAGCTGAGCGAGCGGCAGACGTACATCACCGCCGTGCTGGGGACGCGGCGGTGAGCGGCGGCCTGCTCGCGCCGCGGCTGTTCGGCCGGCGGGTGCCGCTGCCGCTGGTGGCGTGGCTGACGCTGGTGTGGGTGACGCTGTGGGGCGAGCTGTCGGCGGGGAACGTGCTGGGCGGCCTGGCGACCGCGGTGGTGGTGACGTGGCTGCTGCCGCTGCCCGTCCTGGACCCGGGCATCAGGGTGCGGCCGCTGCCGCTGGCGCGGTTCCTGCTGTGGTTCGGGTGGGACATGTTGCTCTCGACCGTGCGGGTGGTCGCGTGGGTGGTGCGGCCCGGCGATCCGCCCACCCAGCTGGTCCTGGTCCGGCTGCGCACGTCGTCGGAGTCGATGACCGTGATGATCATGGTGGCGTTGTCCACGATGCCGGGGAGCCTGGTGGTGGAGGCGTACATGGACAGGAGAGAGCTGATGCTGCACGTGCTCGGGCTGGCCGGAGAGGGCGTCCCCGAGACGGTCCGCGAGGACGTCGCCGGGCTGGAGTCGCGGATCGTGGCCGCGTTCGGCACCCGCGCGGACCGGGAGGAGCTGCGGTGAGCGCGGTGTACCTGGTGACGATCGCGCTGCTGGGCGGCGGGGCGGCGGCCGCGTTGTGGCGGGTGGGGCGCGGGCCCTCGATGCTGGACCGCGCGGTCGCCCTGGACGTGCTGACGTCGCTGGCGATGTGCGCGGTGGGGCTGTTCGCGGTGGTCAGGGACGACTACTCGGACCTGCCGGTGCTCCAGGTGCTGTCGTTGCTGGGGTTCGTGGGCTCGGTGTCGCTGGCCCGGTTCTTCCCGGGGCGGTCGGGGTGAGCGTGATGGACGGCGTGATGGACGGCGTGATGGACGCCGCGGCGGCGGTCTGCCTGGTGCTCGGGGCCGTGCTGGCGTTGTCGGCGGGCGCCGGGCTGGTGCGCTTCCGCACGACGCTCGACCGGATGCACGCCGGCACCAAACCGCAGGTGCTCGGCGTGCTGCTGGTGCTGGCCGCGATGTGGTTCCACCGGCCCACCTGGTGGAACGCGGGGCCGCTGCTGATCGTGGGGGCCTCGCAGGTGATCACCGTGTCGGTGGCGGCGTACATGGTGGGACGGGCGGCCTACTCGCGTCAGTCGTCGCGGGACGAGACCGAGATGCCGCCCTCGGAGGAGGACTGATCGCCCCTACGGTCGAGGGCGGGCTGGCCGAACCAGGTCCAGGCGGCCAGCCCGGCCAGGACGCCGGCGGTGATCAGGGCCAGGGTGGAGTGGAACAGGTAGTCGATCACCAGCATGGTGGCCGTGGTCATCGACACCACCAGGGCGAGCGCTCCTAACAGGCCGTAGGTGTTGGACCGGCGTACCAGGGTCTCCTTGTGGCCCTGCCGGAACAGCACGCGGTGCTGGGCGGTCGGCGCGATGTAGCAGATCGACGCGATGGCGGCGCTGACCAGCGCGGCGAAGTAGAGCCAGCGGTCGGTCTGGTCCAGCTTGACGAAGCCGGGCGAGAAGGGGACGGTCAGCAGGAACGCGAACAGCACCTGCACGCCGGTCACCGCGACGCGGGCGCCCTGCAGCAGCTCGACGAAGTTGCGGTCGGCGCGTTCCTCGTGCGACTCGTTCTTCACTCGGCCTCCTCGTTGGATGTTCTCCTCTTCCTTGGCGGAGGCCGGTCGAAACATGGATTTCGGAGCTCAGGCGAGGATCTTGGCGGGCGTGATGGGCAGGTCGCGCACCCGCCGGCCGGTGGCGTGGTGAACGGCGTTGCCGATCGCGGCGGCGGTGCCCACGATGCCGATCTCGCCGATGCCCTTGGAGCCCATCGGGTTGAGCAGGCCGTCCTGCTCGTCGATCCACACCGCCTCGATCGCCGGCACGTCGGCGCAGGCCGGCACGTGGTACTGGGCCAGGTCGCGGTGGAGGAAGCCGCCGAACTCGTCGTCGGTCAGCGTCTCCTCCATCAGCGCCATCCCCATGCCCATGGTCATGCCGCCGACGAACTGCGACCTGGCCAGCCTGGCGTCCAGGATGCGGCCGGCGGCGAACACGCCGAGCAGCCGCGACAGGCGGATCTCGCCCGTCACGGAGCTGACCCTGACCTCGGCGAACTGGGCGCCGAAGGCGTGCCTGGCCAGCTCCTCGTCGGCCTTGACCTCCTCGGTGGTGTCGGCGGACCCCTCGCCGCCGTCGGCCCGCAGCGCCTCGCAGGCCCGTACGACGGCCGAGCCCCACGACGCCGTGCCCATCGAGCCGCCCGCGACGGGGGCGGCGGGCAGGTCGCTGTCGCCGAGCTCGACGTGCACCCGGCCGGGGGCGACGCCGAGGCAGTCGGCCGCGATCCTGGTGAGCACGGTCCGGGCGCCGGTGCCGATGTCGGCGGCGGCCACCCGGATGACGAAGTCGCCGTCGCGCACGGTCGCGGTGGCCTGCGACGGGCCGCGCCTGGCCGGGTAGGTGGAGGCGGCCACGCCGGTGCCGACCAGCCACTCCCCCTCGCGCCGGACGCCGGGCGCCGGGTCGCGGCGGTCCCAGCCGAAGCGGCGGGCGCCCTCGCGCAGGCAGGTCACCAGGCTGCGGGAGCTGAACGGCAGCCCGCCGTCCGGCTCGGTCGTGGGCTCGTTGCGTATGCGCAGCTCGACGGGGTCGATCCCGGCCGCCTCCGCCAGCTCGTCCATCGCCGACTCCAGGGCGTACATGCCGGGGCACTCGCCGGGGGCGCGCATCCAGGACGGCGTGGCGACGTCGAGGCGGACGAGCCGGTGCGCGGTGCGCAGCGCGGGCGTGGCGTACATGACGCGGCCGGGGGTGGCGGCCTGCTCGGCGAACTCGACGAGCCTGCTGGTCTGCACGTACGCCGTGTGCTCGACCGCGGTGAGCCGGCCCTCGGCGTCCGCGCCGAGCCGCAGCCGCTGGACGGTCGGGGTGCGGTAGCCGGTGAGGTCGAACATCTGCTGCCGGGTGAAGACGACCTTGACCGGACGGCCGGCGGCCCGGGCGGCCAGGGCGGCGAGCACGGCGTTCGGCCTGGTGGTGCCCTTGGAGCCGAAGCCGCCGCCGACGTGCCTGGACACCACGCGCACCTGGGCGGCGGGCAGGCCGAGGGTCTTGGCGATGCTGTCCCGGTCGCCGCTGGTGCCCTGGGTCGAGTCGTAGACCAGCAGCCGGCCGTCGTCGGCCCACACGGCCACCGCGGCGTGCGGCTCCATCGCGTTGTTGTGCAGCGGCGGCGTCGTGTACGTCACGTCCACGGCCGACGCGGCGGCGGCCAGCCCGGCCTCCACGTCGCCCTTCTCGGTGTCGGGCGGCAGGTTCGGGTTGACCACCTCCGGCCGGTAGAGGTCCGGGTGGTCGGCCCGCAGCCGCACGTCGTGCGCCTGCGGCCGGTACTCGACGCGGACGGCGTCGGCGGCGGCGCGGGCCTGGTCGTAGCTGCCGGCGACGACGGCGGCCACGAGCTGGCCCCGGTAGACGACGTCCCTGGAGCGGAACAGCGCCAGTTCGGGGTCGGCGTCCTCGGCCAGGTCGGGCGGGTCCTCCACGGACAGCACGGCGAGCACGCCCGGCATGGCCAGCGCCTCCTCGGCGTCCACCCGCGTGATCTGGCCCCTGGCGACCGTGGACTGCACCGGGTAGCAGTAGGCGACGCCCTCGACCGGGTACTCGGCGGCGTACGTGGCCAGCCCCGTGACCTTGACGCGCCCCTCGATGCGGTTCACGGCGTCAGCTCCTCCAGCGTGCGGACGATCAGGTTGCGCGCCAGCGGCAGCTTGTAGGCGTTGCGCGGCAGCGGGCGGGCCTGGTCGAGCTCGGCCTCGGCGGCCCGCAGGTACGCCTCGCCGGTGGCGGGGCCGCCGATGATCGCCCGTTCGGCGCGTTCGGCCCGCCAGGGCGCGTGGGCCACGCCGCCGAGCGCGATGCGGCAGCCGGTCACCACGCCGTCCCAGCGCACGTCGAGCACGGCGGCGACGGACACCAGCGCGAACGCGAACGAGGCCCGCTCGCGCACCTTGCGGTAGAGGGAGGCGCCCGGGGGCGGCGCGGGCAGCTCGACGGCGGTGATCAGCATGCCGGGTTCGAGCACGGTGTCGCGCTCGGGCGCGTCGCCGGGCAGGCGGTGCAGGCCGGGCATGGGGATGATCCGGTCGCCGGCCGGGCCGGTGACGTGCACCTCGGCGTCGAGCGCGGCCAGCGCCACGGCCATGTCCGAGGGGTGGGTGGCCACGCAGGCGTCCGAGGCGCCGAGCACGGCCAGGTTGCCGTGGTCGCCCTCGATCGCGGGGCAGCCGGTGCCGGGCTCGCGCTTGTTGCACGGCCTGGTGACGTCCTGGAAGTAGGGGCAGCGGGTGCGTTGCAGCAGGTTGCCGGCCACCGTGGCCATGTTCCTGACCTGGCCGGAGGCGCCGGTCAGGACGGCCCTGGCGAGCATGGGGTAGCGGGCGCGGACGAGCGGGTCGGCCGCCAGGTCGCTGTTGCGCACGGCCGCGCCGATCCGCAGCCGGTCGCGTACGGGCTCGACGGCGTCCAGCGGCAGGCGGCTGACGTCCACGAGGTGGTCGGGGGCGGCCACGCCGAGGCGCATGAGGTCGACCAGGTTGGTGCCGCCGCCCAGGTACATCGTGCCGGGGCCGTACCGGCCGACCGCGTCCGACGGGCTCTGGGCGCGGACGTAGTCGAACGGCTTCACCGGGCCACCTCGCCGATCGCGGCCACGATGCCGGGATAGGCGCCGCACCGGCACAGGTTGCCGCTCATGCGTTCCCTGATCTCCTCGGGCGTCAGGGCCGGGTCGAGGAGGAGGTCGGCGGTGACGGCGCTCGGGCCGGGCTCGCCCAGCATGCCGACCGCCGAGCAGAGCTGGCCCGGCGTGCAGTAGCCGCACTGGAAGGCGTCGTGCTCGATGAACGCGGCCTGCAGCGGATGCAGCTGCTCGCCCGAGGCCAGCCCCTCGACGGTGACGATCTCGCTGCCGTCCACCGCCACGGCCAGCGCCAGGCAGGAGTTGGCCCGGCGGCCGTCGATCAGCACCGTGCACGCGCCGCACTGGCCGTGGTCGCAGCCCTTCTTGGAGCCGGTCAGGCCGAGCCGTTCGCGCAGCAGGTCGAGCAAGGAGATCCTGGGGTCGACGGCCACGGTGTGCGGCACGCCGTTCACCTGCAGGGTGATGTCCATAGGCGCTCGCCTACCCGGCCACCGCCGGGGGCAACCACGGGCTCGGACATCTCGGGGTAAAGGTGACGGAGTCCAGGTGTCGGGTCGCGGCCGGCGGGTAGCCGGGGAGGGATCGGCCGGCGGAGGGATGCATGGGGCGAGCGTTCGACGAGCAGGTGGCGGAGTCCGAGGCGGTGCTCACCGTCAACGCGGGCTCGTCGAGCCTGCGCCTCGACCTTGTGCAGGGCGGCTGCGTGCTGGACAGCGCGCACGCCGAACGGGCCGCGGACCCGGGCTCGGCGCGCGAGGAGCTGGCGGCGTTCCTGGGCGGCCACTTCGACCGCGACATCCGCGCGGTGGCGCACCGGCTGGTGCACGGCGGCGACGTCGTCCGCGCGCCCACGGTCGCCGACGACGAGACCGTCGAGGCGCTGCGCGGCGTCGTGAGCCTGGCGCCGCTGCACCTGCCGCCCGCGCTGGCGCTGCTGGAGGCGGCCCGCGAGCAGCTTCCCGCCGTGCCGCACGTGCTCTGCCCCGACACGGCCTTCCACGCCGGCCTGCCCGACGCCGCCGCGGTCTACGCCCTGCCGCGCGAGTGGCGCGACCGGTACGGCCTGCGCCGCTACGGCTTCCACGGCCTGTCCTACGCCTGGACCGCCGACCGGGTGGCCGAGCTGCTCGGCCGGCCGCTCGCCGACCTGGAGCTGGTGCTGACCCACCTGGGCGGCGGCTCGTCGGTGTGCGCGGTGTCGGGCGGGCGCAGCCTGGACACCTCGATGGGGTTCACCCCGCTGGACGGCGTCCCGATGAGCAAGCGCTCGGGCAGCGTCGATCCCGGGATGTTGGTGTGGCTGCTGTCGCAGGGCCACCTGTCGGCCGACGAGCTGGGCGAGGGCCTGCAACGCCGGTCCGGGCTGCTCGGGCTGTCCGGCGGCCGCTCGGGCGACACCCGCGAGCTGGTCGAGGCCGAACGCGCCGGCGACGCCGACGCCGCCCTGGCCCTGGAGGTGTTCTGCCACCGGGTGAGCCGGGAGATCGCCGCCGCCGCCACGTCGCTGTCCAGGATCGACGCGCTGGTGTTCACCGGCGAGATCGGCTGGGACCAGCCCGAGGTGCGCGAGGCGGTCTGCCGCCGTCTCGGGCTGCTCGGCGTCGAGCCGCCCGAGTCCGGCAACCGGCACGACGACGGCCCGGTCAGCGGGCCGGGCGCCGCCGTGCCCGTCCTGGTCGTCCAGGTGCGCGAGGAGCTCCAGCTCGCCCGCGAATGCCTGGGCGTCTTCCGGCCGGCAGAGGAGGACGGCTATGGATGACGTCACCCGCTCGGCGCTGCGGCTGTCGGGCGAGCAGGATCTCGACCCGCTGCTCGACCGCGTCGGCGAGGCCGGTCTCGTGCTGATCGGCGAGGCCAGTCACGGCACCCACGACTTCTACACCTGGCGGGCCGCGCTCACCCGCCGCCTGATCGCCGAGAAGGGCTTCGGGTTCGTCGCCGTCGAGGGCGACTGGCCCGACTGCGAGCGCGTCCACCGCGCGGTCACCCGCGACGGCGAGGACCCCTTCGACGCCCTGTACGCCTACCAGCGCTGGCCCGCGTTCATGTGGGCCAACGAGGAGGTCGCCGAGTTCTGCCGCTGGCTGCGCCGCTGGAACTCGGCCCTGCCGCCGGGCGAGCGCGTCGGCTTCCACGGCCTCGACGTCTACAGCCTCTGGGAGTCCCTGCGCGCCGTACGCCGCTACGCCGTCGACCACCTGCCCGACCAGCTCGGCACGGTGATGGAGGCCCTGTACTGCTTCGAGTCCTACGGCCACGACCCGCAGCGGTACGGCCTGGAGACCCGCCTGGTCCCCGACTCCTGCGAGAACGAGGTCGTGGAGCTGCTCAGGGCGGTCGTGGCGGCCGCGCCCGCCGACGAGGACGGCTTCGAGGCCCGGCAGAACGCCGAGGTCGTGGCCGGGGCCGAGAGCTACTACCGGACCATGGTCGGCGGCGGCCCCGGCTCGTGGAACATCAGGGACGTGCACATGGCCGACACCCTGGACCGGCTGACCGCCTTCCACGGCGCCAAGGGCGTGGTGTGGGCGCACAACACGCACGTCGGCGACGCCCGCGCCACCGACATGGCCGCCGCCGGCATGACCAACCTCGGCCAGCTGGCCCGCGAGCGGCACGGCGAGGACGTCGTCCTGGTCGGCTTCGGCGGCTACCGGGGGACGGTCGTGGCCGGGGCGAGCTGGGGCACGCGGGCGCACGTCATGCCCGTCCCGCCGGCCCGGCCCGGATCGCTGGAGGCGCTGCTGCACGATGCGCTCGGAGGCGAGCGCGCCCTGTTCGTGACGCCCCGGCGGCCCCGTCCGCGCTGGTTCGACCAGCCGCTGGACCACCGCGCGATCGGCGTCGTCTACCGGCCGGAGCGCGAGAAGTGGGGCAACTACGTGCCCACCGCGCTCGGCGACCGCTACGACGCCTTCCTCTGGCTGGACGTCACCGAGGCCCTGCACCCGCTGCACGCCGAGCCGTGGGACGACGTCGAGCCGGAGACCTATCCCAGCGCCATGTGACGGACTGTCGGTGGCAGATGGTTTGATCGCTGCTGTGGAGGCCTCGGTCGAGCAGCTCGTCTACGTCAGAGACGACGAATACACCGTCGCGCGCATGAGCGCCGAGGGCGTGCCCGACTTCGTGGCCACCGGCCGGGCGCTGTCGGGCGCGCAGCCGGGCGAGACGCTCCGGCTGACCGGCGACTGGAGCCACCACGCGCGCCACGGCAGGCGGTTCGCGGTGGCCGGGTGCGAGCGGGTGGTGCCCGCCACGGTCCGGGCGATCCGCGTCTACCTCGGGTCGGGGCTGATCCGGGGCATCGGGCCGCGGCTGGCGTACGCGATCGTCGACCACTTCGGCGAGGAGACGCTCAAGGTCATCGACGCCGAGCCCGGGCGGCTGACCGAGGTCGTCAACATCGGGCCGCTGCGGCAGGCGCAGATCGTCCAGGCGTGGCAGGAGCAGAAGGCCATCGCCGCGCTGATGGTGACGTTGCAGGGGCTGGGCGTCAGCCCGCTGCTCGCGGCCAAGATCCACCAGGTGTTCGGCGGCGAGGCCGAGGAGGTCCTGGCCACCGACCCCTACCGGCTGATCGGCCGGGTCAGGGGCATCGCCTTCCGCGTCGCCGACCGCATCGCGCTGCAGCGGGGGGTGCCCGAGCGCAGCCCGCAGCGGATCAAGGCGGCGCTGCTCGACCGGCTGGAGTCGGCGGCGGTCCGCGACGGCCACTGCTTCGTGCCGGTGCCCCATCTGGTGGCGGGGGCGGCCGAGCTGATCGAGCTCGATCCCGAGGCGGTCGGGCCGATGATCGACGCCCTGGTGGCCGAGCGGCGGGTGGTGGTCGAGGCCGACGAGCAGCAGCCGGGGCGGGCGGTGGCCTACGCCAAACACGTGCACGCCCGCGAGCGGCAGCTCACCGAGCAGCTCACCCGGCTCATGCGGGCCCGCTCCACGCTGCCGCTGCGCTCCTTCCGCGAGGACGAGACCCTCCACGACGACCAGCGCGCGGCCGTCAACATGGCGCTGACCTGCACTGTCTCGATCATCACCGGCGGGCCCGGCTGCGGCAAGAGCCACACGGTCAAGGCCGTGGCCACCACGGTGCGGGCGTCGGGCGGCACGGTCACGCTCACGGCCCCCACCGGCAAGGCGGCCAAGCGCCTGTCGGAGCTGACCGGCATGCCCGCGATGACCATCCACCGCATGCTCGCCCACCAGCCCGATCCCGATCCGTCCACGCTGTTCGAGGAGGCGCCCGCGCAGGCCGACCTGATCGTGGTCGACGAGGCGTCGATGCTCGACCTCCATCTCGCCACCCGGCTCACGGCGGCCGTCCAGCCGGGCAGCCATCTCCTGCTCATCGGCGACAGCGACCAGCTTCCCAGCATCGGCGCCGGCGACGTGCTGGCCGACCTGCTGCGCGTGGAGGCGATCCCGCGCGTGCGGCTCACCCACGTCTTCCGCCAGGCGGGCGGCAGCGGCATCGTCGAGGCCGCCCACCTCATCCGGGCCGGCCGCATGCCGGCGACGCCGGGGCGCGGCGGGTTCTGGTTCGAGGAGCTCGACGATCCGGCGCGGGTGGCCGAGCGGGTGGCCCATCTGGCCATGGAGGCGATCCCGCGCAAGCAGGGCGTCCCGCCCGAGCAGGTGCAGGTGCTGTGCCCGATGCGCAAGGGCGAGACGGGCGCGGTGACGCTGGGCCGGCTGCTCCAGGACCGCCTCAACCCGGCGGCCGACGACAAGCCCGAGCACTGGTCGGGGGCGTCGGTGTTCCGGGTGGGCGACCGGGTCATGCCCATCCGCAACAACTACGACAAGGGCGTCTTCAACGGGGAGACCGCCACGGTCACCGCCGTGCTGCCGCAGGACCGCGTGGTCGAGGTCCGCACCGACGACGGCGAGACCGTCCAGTACGGGTTCGGCGAGCTCGACGACCTCACCCACGCCTACGCGATCAGCGTGCACCGCTCGCAGGGCAGCGAGTACCCGTTCGTGGTGGCGCCGATCGTGGCCGAGGCGGGCGGGATCATGTTGCGGCGCAAGCTGCTGTACACGCTGGTGACCCGGGCCAAGGCGTGGGTCGTGCTGGTGGGGCAGCGCGAGGCGCTGGAGCTGGCCGTCCACCGCGTGGGCCGCCCCCGCAACACCGGCCTGCCCCGCCGCCTGTCCCAGAGCCTGTCGGCCTGACGCCGTCCCGGTCCCGGCCGCAGCCGTGACCGGGGCGTGCCTGGCCGGGGCGGGGCCGGGCCGGGGCGCGGCCGGGTCAGTCCTGGCGGACGAGGGCCGTGGCGAGCAGTTCGGCCAGGTGGCGGCCCTGGCGTCCGGTGCCCGCGGCGGCGATCTGGGTGCGGCAGGAGAAGCCGTCGGCGAGCAGTTCCTCCCCTGGCCCCGCCGACCGTACGGCCGGCCAGAGCCCCTGCTCGGCGCAGGCCTTCGACACCTCGTGGTGTTCCCGCTCGAACCCGAAGTTCCCGGCCTGCCCGCAGCAGCCGGAGTCGAGCACGCTGGTCCGGATGCCGAAGCGGTCGAGCACGGCCCGGTCGGCGTCGTAGCCCATGATGGCGCTCTGGTGGCAGTGCACCTGCGCGATCGCCTGCCCGCCGGTCGTGGCCGGCCGCCAGTCGGCGGCGCGCGTCTCCAGCAGCTCGGCCAGCGTCAGGAACCGCTCCGCCAGCAGCCGCGTCTCGGCCGTGTTGAGCAGTTCGGGCCCGTCGGAGCGGAACACGGCGGCGCAACTCGGCTCCAGGCCGACCACCGGCACCCCGGCCTCGGCCCAGGGGGCGAGCGCCCCCACCGTACGCGCCAGCACCCGCCGCGCCACCCCGAGCTGCCCGGTGCTGATCCAGGTCAGCCCGCAGCACAGCGTCACCGGCGGCACCACCACCTCGAACCCGGCCGCCTCCAGCACGTCCACGGCGGCCCGCCCGATGTGCGGGTCGAAGTGGTCGGTGAAGGTGTCGGCCCACAACACCACCCGCCCCCGCGTGCCCGGCCGGCTCTGGGGACGCCGCCTGAACCAGTCGGTGAACCGCTGGCGGGCGAACCTCGGCAGGTCGCGCTCCGGCGTGATCCCCGCGACGGCCTTGACCAGCCGCGACAGTCCGGGCGCCGAGCTGACCGCGTTGACCAGGCCGGGCGCGGCCGAGGCGAGCGCGGCCCACACCGGCAGCCAGCCCATCGAGTAGTGGGCCCGCGGCCGGACGCGGTGCCGGTAGTGGTGGGCGAGGAACTCGGCCTTGTAGGTGGCCATGTCCACGTTCACGGGGCATTCGGAGCGGCAGCCCTTGCACGACAGGCACAGGTCGAGCGCGTCGCGCACGGCCGCCGAACGCCAGCCGTCGGTGATGACGTCGCCGCGCACCATCTCCTCCAGCAGGCGGGCGCGCCCCCGCGTGGAGTGCTCCTCCTCGCGGGTCACCCGGTAGCTGGGGCACATGACGCCGCCCTCGAAGGTGTGCTTGCGGCAGGTCCCGGTGCCGACGCAGCGGGTGGCCGCGTGCCCGAACCGTCCGTGGTCGTGGGGGTACTGGAAGAACGTCTGGCGCGGCTCGTGCGGGTAGAAGCGGTGCTGGGCCAGGTTCTGGTCCAGGTGGCGGGGGTGGACGACCTTGCCCGGGTTCATCCGGTCGCGTGGGTCGAAGATGGCCTTGAAGCGGCCGAACACCTCGACGACCTCCGGGCCGAACATGACGGGCAGCAGCTCGGCCAGCGCCTGGCCGTCGCCGTGCTCGCCGGACAGCGAGCCGCCGTAGGCGGCGACCAGCTCGGCGGCCTCCTTCGCGAAGGCGCGGTACCGGGCGATGCCGTCGTCGGTGTGCAGGTCGAGCGGCAGCCGGCCGTGCACGCAGCCCTGGCCGAAGTGGCCGTACAGGGCGGAGTCCTGGTAGTCGTGCGTGCGCAGCAGCCGCTCGTAGTCGCGCAGGTAGGCGCCCAGCCGCTCGGGCGGCACGGCCGCGTCCGACCAGCCCTCGTACGTCTGGCGGCCGGTCGGCGGGTACGCCTCCACGCCGAGCCCCGACTCCCGCCACCGCCACAGCCGGTCCTCCCTGGCCGGGTCGCCGAGGAAGGCGTGCGTGGGCGTGGGCGCCCCGGCCCGCTCCCCCACGTCGCGCATCATCGTCTCGGCCCGCTCGCGCGCCTGCTCGGGCGTGTCCCCGCCGAACTGCACCAGCAGCCAGCCGCCGCCCTCGGGCAGGTCCTGGAGCGCCGGGTCGCCGGGGTGCTCCCGCTTGGCCAGCCGGTACATGGTCTCGTCCATGGCCTCCAGCGCGATCGGCGCGTGCCGGGCCACGGCCGGGACGGCGTCGGCGGCGGTGAAGACGTCCTCGAACCCGAGCACGGCCAGCGCCCTGGCGGGCGGCGCCGGCACGACGCGCAGCTCGGCGCGGAGCACGGTCACCAGCGTGCCCTCGCTGCCGGTCAGGGCGCGGGCCAGGTCGAAGCCGTTCTCGGGCAGGAGCTGGTCGAGGTTGTAGCCGGAGATGCGGCGTTCCAGCCTGGGGTAGCGGGTGCGGACCAGTTCCATGGTCTCGTCGCGCAGGTCGCGCACCTGGCGGTAGATCTCGGCCAGGCGGCCGCCCTGGGCCTGGACGCGGTCGTACTCGGCGTCGCTCGTCGGCCCCACCCAGGCGCGCACGCCGTCGTAGGTGAGGATCTCCAGCCGGAGCACCGACTGCGACATCTTCCCGTACGCCTGCGCCGAGGCCCCGCACGAGTTGTTGCCGATCATGCCGCCGATCGTGCAGGCCCGATGGCTGGACGGCCGCGGCCCCACCATCAGCCCGTACGGCGCCAGCTCGTGGTCCACCTGGTCGAGCACGGCCCCCGCCTGGACGACGACCCGGCGGCCCGCCGCGTCCACGGACTCGACCGCGCCGCAGTGCTTGGACCAGTCGATCACCACCGCCGCGTTGCAGCACTGCCCGGCCAGGCTGGTGCCGCCGCCGCGGGAGAGCACGGGCACGTCCCTGGACCGGCACACGGCCACCGCCGCCACCCCGGCGTCCAGGTCGCGCGGCACGACGACGCCGATCGGGACCTGCCGGTAGTTGGAGGCGTCACGCGCGTAGGCGGCGCGGCTGCCCAGGTCGAAACGCACCTCGCCGTCGACCGCCTCGGCGAGGCGTCGGCTCAGCGTCTCGACGTCGATCTCGCGGGACGGCGGCGTGTGCGTGACGGGCGTGTTGACCAGGCTCTTCATGCCGGGCCCTTACCCGGGCCGGCTCAGGGGCCGCCCAACGGCGGGCCAAGCCCGGTCCTAGACCCCGAGCAGGTCGGTGAGGTCGTCGGCGTGCTCCTCCTCCTCTTCCAGGATCGACTCCATGAGCCGGCGGGTGGTCGGGTCGCCCTCGCCGAGCCAGCGGATGATCTCCTGGTAGGTGGAGATGACGATGCGCTCGGCCCACAGGTTGGCCTCCAGCAGCGCCTTCAGGTCGGTGTCGGCGGGCACCTGGTAGTCGGTGTGCGAGCGCTGGACGAGCTTGGCCGGGTCGAAGTCGGGCTCGCCGCCGAGCTGGCTGACGCGTTCGGCGGCGCGCAGCGCGTGGTCGAGCTCCTCCTTGGCGTGCTCGGTGAACTCCGCCGCCACCTGCGCGCGGTCGATGCCCTTGGCCGAGATGGCGTGCCTGGTGTACCTGAGCCAGCACACCACCTCGGTGGCGATCACGTCGTTGAGGATCTCGATGACCTTCTCCGGGTCGCGGCCGAAGGTCTGCGTGATCGGGCCCTCGTCCATCTTCTGCCGCACCTGCTCGCGGATCCTGGTGACGTCGAGCACGAAGTCGTCCGTCTGCGTCATGATGTGTCCTTCCCCCGGCGATTTCCCCTGGTCAACGGTAACTTCGCCGGAGCCTGCGCCGGGGTTGCGACACGGGCGGACCGCAGGCGGGGCGCCAGCGCGAGCGTGACCGCCGCCGACGCCGCGGCCAGCACGGCCATGGCCGTGCCGGGCGAGGTGTGCTCGGCCAGGGCGCCGGCGAGCGCGGCGGCCAGCCCCTGCATGGCGACCATGCCGGAGGAGTGCAGCCCGAGCGCGTGCCCGCTCAGCTCGGGGGGCGTGAGCGCCATGAGCCGCTCCTGCAGCAGCAGGGTGGCGGCGAACCCTGCCGAGGCGAGCGCCACCAGCACCGGCCACGGGTGGGCCACGAACACCAGGTACGGCAGCGCGAGCAGCAGGTACAGCGGCGTGACCAGCCGCGCCCGCCAGTGCGGCGGCACGTACCGGCCGACCAGCACGTCACCGGCGAGCATCCCGGTGGCGGCGCAGGCGAACAGCAGCCCGGCCCGGTCCGGCGCGAGCGGCACGAACAACGACTCGCAGCCGACGATCAGGCCGTTGGGCAGCCAGAGGGCCAGGTAGACGTGCCGGCGCGGCCGATCGGACCACAGGCGGGCGTTGTCGCGCCAGGTCTCGGCGGGTGAGGGCCGTCCGGACGCGCGCGGCCGCCGCCGTCCGAGCCCCAGCCCGGCCAGCGCGGCGGCCAGGTGGAGGGCCGCCGCGACGAGCAGCGTCCCGCGCGGCGACAGGACGGTCACCAGCACGCCGCCCGCGCCGAACCCGGCGATCTGCACGATCCCGGAGGACATGTTGAGCATCGACCGGCCGAGCAGGTACCCGTCCCGGTCGAGCAGCTCGTTCAGCAGCCCGTACCGGACGCCGCCGCCGAGCGCGGACAGCGCGCCGAGTGCCAGCACGACGGCGAGCATGCCCCACACCGGCAGGCCGGGCAGGGCCAGGAAGGCGGCGCCGAGCGCGGCCGCCAGCGCCAGCCCGGACAGGGCGGCCCGCGGCGGCAGCCGGTCGGCCGCCGACAGCAGCGTGGCCGCGCCCACCACCTGGGCGAGCGCCGGGCCGAACATGGCCAGCCCGGACAGCAGCGGCGATCCGGTGTCGGCGTAGACGAGGGTGCCGAGGGCCAGCCCGCTGACCGTCTGCCCGGCCACCTGCCCGGACGAGACCAGGAAGAGCGGGGTGAATCCGGACCTGCCGAACAGGTCCCGGTACGTGCGCATGGGACGGCAGTCTTCGCGACCGGCGGCGGCAGGCGTTACTGTTTCGCCCACCCGCGAAACAACGCGGGGGCGGGGAGGACGTGGTGGGTTTCTGGCAGGTCGACGCGGACACGCTCGCGGACGGCCGGTTCGTCCTGTCGCCGCTGGCCGAGACGATCGCCGCGCTGAAGACGCTGGACCGCGCCGTCGCCGCCCATCCCGGAGAGGACGCCTGGCTGGCCGCCCACCTGCCCGCCTACCGCGCCGAGCAGGCCGCCGACCCGGTCACGGCGCTGCTCGTCCGCGCCGCGCTGGGCCGTACGTGGAACGCGACCTTCCTCACGCCCACGCCCGAGGGAGAGGGCGAGGCCGCCTTCGAGGAGGAGGTGGCGAGCGTCCGCGACACCCCGCCCGAGCAGGCGCGCGCGGACCTGGTCGAGTCGCTGGGCGGCCCGGTGCCCGCCGCGCTGCGCCGCGACGACCTGCCCGGACGCATGGCCGCCCGGCTGGAGTGGGTGTGGCGCGAGACCGTGCTGCCGACCTGGCCGCGGCGCCGCCGGATCATCGAGGCCGACGTCACGGCCCGCGCCGCGCGGCTGGGCCGGGGCGGCTGGGCGGCGGCGCTGGACGGCATGCGTCCCGGCCTGCGCTGGCTCGGCGACGGACGGCTGCAGATCAACGCCCACGACCACCCGCCGCGGGACCTGGCGGGCGCCCGGCTGATGTTCGTGCCGGTCACGCCGCGGCAGGGCTGGGTGAGCTGGCACGGCTCCCGCCGCTGCGCGATCGTCTACCCGTGCTCGGGGCCGCTGGCCGACGTCGGCCCGCCGCCTACGCCGCAGGCGCTGGGCAGGCTGCTGGGCGGGGCGCGGGCGGGCGTGCTGGTGCTGCTGGACACCCCGAAGAGCACCACGCAGCTCGTCGCGCTCACCGGCCAGGGCCTGGGCTCGGTGGGCCGCCATCTCAAGGTGCTGCTCGATGCAGGGCTGGTCGGCCGCGTCCGGGCGGGCCGTTCGGTGCTCTACGGCCGTACGTCCGTCGGCGAAGACCTCGTACGGGCACAAACCAACTGACCGCGCCCGCCCCTCGCTGCCACAATGGGATCTCGATGGACGAACGACGCATGATCCGCATCTCCAAGTACCTGGCCAGGCACCTGCGCCACGACCCGCAGCGCATCGGGCTCACCCTCGACCCGGCCGGCTGGGTCGCCGTCGACGACCTGCTCGCCGCCGCCGCGGCGCACGACTTCCCGATCACCCCCGACGAGCTGCGCCAGGTCGTGGAGACCAACGACAAGCGGCGCTACGCCATCGAGGACGGCAGGATCCGCGCCAGCCAGGGCCACTCCGTGCCGGTGGAGCTCGGCCTGCCCGCCGTGGAGCCGCCCGCGTACCTCTACCACGGGACGGTGGCGCGCAACCTGGACGCGATCCGCCGGGAGGGCCTGCGGCCGATGAGCCGCCACCACGTGCACCTGTCCCCCGACCGGGAGACCGCCGTCCGGGTGGGCGCGCGCAGGGGCAGGCCGGTGGTGCTGGCGGTCGCCGCCGGGGACATGCACGTCGCCGGTCACCTCTTCCTGCGCAGCGCCAACGGCGTCTGGCTCACCGCCCACGTCCCACCGGGCTACCTGCGCCTCCCCTCCTGACCCTCCCCGGCGCGTCACCGTCCCAGCTCTCGTGGCGGACGAACACGCCGACGTCCCAGATGCCCGGCCGGCGGGGACGGAGATCCTGGGCGGCCTCGACGTCCGCGGACGCGTGGAAACGGCACACCTCGATGCCGTCGGAGCGCTCAGCGAGGATCTTTTCCATGACGGCGTTCCTTCAGTTCCAGGGCAGCGCGGCCCGCTTCCCGGGCTGCGGGAAGCGGGCCGCGGCGGCGGCTATTTCAGTCGCATGTAGAACTTGTCCTGCCGAAGGATTCGGTTGTTGCTGTACCAGGCCTGCAGCATCGCGCCATAGCCCAGCTTCTGTTCCTTGCCGAGGATCTGCACCGAGAAATTGTGTTCCGGTTTCGCGTAAGCGGCTCCCTGCATTGTCGAGGCGAAGGGGAACTCATCGCATTCGGCGTCCTCGGGGGCGAGTTGCTCCTTGCCGAACTCGAACTCGCACGTTTTACCGGCGAATCGACGGTTGGCGTCGACCTGCGGCGAGTATCGCACGCGGGACAACGGGTTCTGCGGCGTCCCGCCCGGAATGCTCTTCGCCTGGCGCAGGTCCGGGAAGGTGACGCCGCCGGGCACCGGATTGGTGAAGGAATCAGGCGTCAGCGCGCGCTTGATGTGGTCGTAGATCTGGTCGACCGCCACGCCCTTGTCGTTCTTGTCGTCCTTCGCGAAGGACTGCGCGGGAATGGCGTCCATGACCACGCATCCGCCCACGGAATTACCCTGCGCGTCCTTGTTGTGCCAGTTGACGAGTGGTGACGTGTCACACCTGACCGTGAAGGACCGGAAGCCGGGCGCGGCCCGCTTGCCCTGGTGGTCGTGCGCGAGGGCGGGGGTCAGCGTGCAGGAGCCGATCTTGTGTTCGCCGTCCGCGCGGTCGGTACGGAAACGTTCAGTGATCTGCCACTCCTGGCTCGCGTTGTTCCATTGCGAGGGAGTGGCCCACTTCGTCCCGGTCCTGGAGACGAGTTGGCAGGCACCGGCTCCCGGCCCGGGGTCGCTCACCTCGGTCCAGAACGCGTGCGGAGCCGTCGCGAGGGCGCCGAAGCCTCCCGCGTCGACCCAGACGCGGGTCGTGACCTCGAACTCCCGGCCGGTCTGGTCCGTCGAGATCCGTACCAGCCGCTTGCCCTGCACCTTGGTCAGCACCTGCTCCTGACCGTCCGGGTATTTCGCGGTGATCCGGCTCACCCAGGGCCCCTTGTTGCAGTAGGCGAAACGGTTCTTGGTGTAACCGTTCCAGGACTCGGTGGTGGCGCCCGCCTGGCATTCGGTGAAGGTGACGTCCTGGGCGATGTCCTTGTCGGTGGGCAGGTATTTCTTGATGCTCGCCGCGTCCGCCACCGCGGTGGCGGCGAGCTCGGACCCGCCCGCGGTCTCGGCCACCGTGAACGGCTGCCAGTCCGACCAGGCGCCCACGGCTCCCGCCAGTGACACCCGGGCCCGCCAGCGCACCTGCCAGCCGTCACGCAGCTTGCCCGCGGGCACCTGGATGCCGGTGATCGCCGGGGAGCCGTTCGCGCCGGCCTGCGCCCTGCCCGTCCAGATCACGCCCTTGCCCTGACGCGCCGAGGCGTGCTCGACCTGGACCTCCGCCGAAGCGTGCCGACCTGCCGGGCGGGGGACGTTGACCAGCAAGGAAGGTTGCGTCGTCGAGACGATCAGGCGTCCCGACGACTCCTTGGCACCGCGTACGCGCAGCTTGCCGGCCGCCAGGGCGCCGGGCGCGGCCTTCTTGGCCGTCGCCCTCAGCGGGGCCCACTGGTAGTTGGTGAACCACCAGGGATAGGAGCCGATCATGATGTTGCCGGCCGCGTCCTTGGCCTCGCTCACCTCCGCCGTGTAGTAGCTGCCGAGCCCCTGGGAGGGCGTGAAGGTCAACGTCTTCCCGTCCGGGCTCATGCTGGACTGCCCCGCCACCTCCTGCTCGTCGAACAGGTCGGTCACCGAGAGCCGGGCGTTCGTGACGGGTTCGTTGAACCGCACGATCACCTTGGCGCCGGCCGGCACGTTCTCGGCGTCGTTGGCGGGTTGGACCTCGACGACCTCCGGGGGCGTGGTGTCGTCCCCGGGCGTGGGGGTCGGGGTCGGCGTGGGAGTCGGGGTCGGCGTGGGCGTCGGGGTCGGCGTGGGAGTGGGGGTCGGGGTCGTGGTGTCGAGGTAGGTCACGACCAGCGTGGGCGCCTGCCTGTCCGACCGCGAGGAGGCGAACCCCCGGTCGTACGCCGAGGCGGTGGACGACTCGTGGACGCCTCGGAGGAGAAGCCCATGGTTCGGCTGGCCCGAGCCCCACGCCTGCGCGATGCCCGTGACCGGCCACGTCCACGTGTCGCCTATGACCGGATCCTCGTTCCGGCAGGGCTGCGGGTCACGAGCGGTGGCCTGGTTCGCGGCCGTCACCGCAGGTTGCGCGCCCCAGCTCAGCGTGCCGGCGCCCCAGGCCCCGGTCACCTGCTGGGCGAGGATGCCGGCGCCGCTGTCGCCGCATCCGTACCCATAGACGTTCGACAGGCGCAGCTCCGCCGACTTGACCTGCTTGCCGGTGATGGCGGCGGAGTCGAACCGCAGGTAGGTCCGTTCCTTGACCGGGTTGTTGGGGCCGTCGTACAGGCCCGCCCACAGGTTGGCGCCGCTGTCGTCGAAGGCGCCCTCGCTGTCGATCGAGAGGTTCTCCTTCAGCGGGAGTTCGATCGTGCGTTCCTGACCGGGCCCCGGGTCGGTGCCTCCGCTGCCGAGCAGTTTCAGCTCGTCCGCGTACAACGTCGCCGCAGCGTCCTGATCGGCCTTGACCGACAGTTTCAGCTGCGCCGTCGCGGCCCCGGAGGGCGGTGGAACGGTCACGTCGACGGCGGTCCAGGTGTCGGCCGCCAGGGTGCGCTCGGCCGTGCTGGACTTGAGCAGGGTTCCGGCGGAGTCGAACCAGTCCACGCCCCAGGCGAGGGCGACGCCGCCGCCCTGCGGGTAGAACCAGCCGTTGGTCGCGTGCAGGGCGTTCGGACGGACCGCGATCCCGGTCTCGGAGCGGACCTCCGCCTGACCGCCCGCGGGCACGACCACCTTCGCCGACGCGGTCCCGCCACTCTCGTGTGCGCGGTCGGCCGACCGCTCCAAGGTGCCGCCGGTCGCCGTCCACGGCTGGAGGTCGCTCTCGAAGGACGGGTTGGCGTTGAGCACCTTGCCGGGCGCCGTCGGCGTCGGGTCGGGGTTGGGCGCGGGCGGCGTTCCCGGATCCTCGAAGACCGGGTCGAACCCCGCGACCAGTTCCTCGTCGGACAGGCCGCTCGGGTAGGACGCGTCCATCGCGTCGAGCTCGACGGTGCTGTTCCGGGCGATGGCCTCGTCCAGCGCCTTCTCCGGCGTGATCGCGCGGCCGGGCACCGTCTCCCCGTCGCGCATCGACGACGTCGCCCAGGCCTTGTCCTCCGCGAAGGAGCCGGCCGGAACCTCCTGGCCGCCGGGATAGTCGCGGACGATGGCGACCTCCTGCGGCTCAGGCGCCGGAGTGTATTGGATCATGAGGGTGGGCGGGTGGCGGTAGCCCGGGTAGGGGTCGCCGTTCTGCTCCTTGGAGTAGTACTGGCGCCAGTTGATCGCCGTGGTCTCGTTGACGGCCCGCAGCACCAGCCCGTGGTTGGCCACGCCCTGCTCGATCCAGGCGCTGGCCATGTTCGTGACGCGGTGGACCAGCGTCTCCTCCGTGGCGCACCAGGAGGTGGGGTCGGCATCGTAGTTGTAGCCGGCCTTGTTCACGCCCTCCAGGCTGCCGGCGGCCGTGGGCTGCCGGGACCAGCTCAAGGTGGAGGTGTCCCAGGCCGAGGTGACGAGGGCGGCCGCGATGCCCGACCCCATGGTGTCGCCGCACAGCTGGCCGCCGGGGCCGCCCGACTTGTAGTTCCACACCGACAGGTCGGCGTCCACCACGGTGGCGCCCCTGAGCACGGGGTCGTCGGTGTCGAACTTCAGGTACACGCGGGCGACGTCGGCGCTGGTGGAGGTGGTGCCGGCGCGTAGCCAGCCGGCCGCGGCGTTGTTGGTGCCGGGGTTGTTCTTGCTGACCCAGGCGTCGTCGGGCTCGCCGCCGCCGAACCAGTCGTCGGCCGCGGCGATCGTCACCGGGTAGGTCACCGCCGGATCGGCCAGGAACTTCTCGTCCGGCGTGAACACCAGCTCCGGCGTCGCGCCGGAGCTGTCCACCCGGGCCCGGACGGGGGCGGACCTGCCGGCGTCGGGCCCGGTCTCGACCTTGGCGTCCACGGCGGTCAGGACGACCGGCGCCGCCGCGGCCTTGCCCTTGGCGTCCTTGAGCTGCGGCTGCCCATCGGAGGTGGTGCCGAAGGCGGTGCCCTTGGGCAGGGTGAGCGGCAGCCGGACGGTCACCGGGCCGGCCGGCCGCTGCCGGAAGACCACCTGCGAGACGAAACCGTCAGGCTGGGCCTGCACCACCAGGTCGGCTCCGGCCGCGACGGCGTCGGGGTAGGTGACCGTGCTGCCGGAGACCTTCGGCTCCGGCAACGCCCGGGTGACGCGCAGCCCGGTCGCGCCCCGCTCGCCCTCCGCCGACACCAGCTGTCTGGCGCCGCGCCCGCCGAAGGTCAGCGGGGTCTTGACCCGGGCGGCCCGCAGCTTGCCGTCCCGGGTGACGATGCGGGTGTCGACGGGCTCCCAGGCGCCGCTGGCCGGGTTCTTGAGCTGGACGGGCCGGGTGTACAGCTCAGCCCGCATGTGCTTGCCGTCGGGGTTCGCCCAGACCTTCATGGTCTCGGTGAACTGGGACGGGACTTCAACAGGCTTGCCGGACTTGGCCGCCTGCTGCCAGGCGGCCTTGAGTGCCGGTTGCGGCGTGGTGGCCGATGGCGTCGCCGGAGGCGCCGAGGTGGGGGGCGACGTGGGGCCCTGGGCGATCGCGGGGGCGCTCAGGAGCGACAGCGGCAGCGTCAGAGTGGTGATCAGGGCAGCGCGACGGCGCGTCCGGTGGGAAAAGCCGGACGCTAATCGACGTGTGTTCACTCACAGCCTTTCGAACAGATGTCGGAAAACGCAGTGATCGTCACATGCGCGGGATTGAATGTAAAGATCGTTTCCAGTAACGGGAACGGGATGCTCCGTGATCGACCGAAGCCGCTCATTCTCCGACCCGGAAGAGCGTTGCAGGGACATCTCGATGAGTGATATGCATTTCGCGGCGACCGTTTAGGATCGGCCCCTACTCATGGTGTCGCGCCACACCTTCGAGCCTGGTTTTGCCGCCAGGAAAGAGCTTCGAAAACAGCCCCCGTTTTCGTCATCATGGCGATCGGAAACAAAGCACGGGCCGACGGGCGCCGCGCACGGCGGACGCTTTCTTCGCCGGCGATCCGGCAACTCGGCGGATGACGGAGGCGTACCGCGGAATTCGGCCGACGATCACTGCCCACGTCCCACCCGCCTGCCTGCGCGCCGGGCGAGAGGGGGGTTGGCTAGGCTGTGGGCCGGAGGATGATCACCCATGCGCGCACGCGATCTCGTCACGGAGTTCCCGGCGGTCACGCTGGACATGTCGGCGCTCGACGCCGCCCGGCTGCTGGCCGAGCGCGACCTGCCCGGCCTCATCGTGATCGGCGACGACGGCCGTCCCCACAGCATCCTCCCTGGGACGCAGGTGCTCCGGCTGGCTGTGCCGCCCTACTGCCAGGACGACCCGGCCCTGGCCCGGGTGGTGGACGAGGCCCACGCCGACCTGTTCCTGCGCCGGCTCGGCACGCGTACCGTCCGCGAGTGCCTTCCTGAGCAGCCGCGCGAGCTGCCGGTGGCGGACATGAAGGCCACGGTGCTCGAGCTGGCGGCGCTCATGGCCCGCACGCGCAGCCCGCTGGTGGCGATCGTGGAGGACGGCCGGGTCGCCGGAGCCGTCACCCTCCAGTCCCTCCTGGACCACGCGCTCGCCCTCTGACCACCTCTCCTGGGGCCGGTGACGCGCCGAGGGCAGCGGCGATCCCCGGCCGGGGGCGTCGTAGGCTGGTGCCCATGGGGAAGACCGCCGCCCGACAGCCCGTCCCCGCCCGGCGGGCCGACGCCGAACGCAACATCGCCGCCATCCTGGAGGCCGGGACACGGCTGCTCAGCGACGACCCGGGCGCGAGCGTGGCCGAGATCGCCAAGGCCGCGGGCGTCGGCCGGGTCACCCTGTACGGGCACTTCCCCTCCCGCGAGGCTCTGGTGGACGCCGTCCTCGACCACACCGTCGGGCTGGCCGACGCCGTCCTGGAGGGCGAGGCACTCGACACGGCTCCCGCGCCGGAGGCGATGGCCGGGCTGCTGCACTCGTCGTGGGAGATCCTCGACCGTCACCGGCGGCTCTTCGTGGCCGCCGACCGGGTGCTGCCCACCGAGCGCATCCGCGAGCACCACGACCGTCCGCTGCGCCGGGTGGAGCGCCTGATCGCCCGCGGCCAGGACGACGGGGACTTCCGCACCGACCTGCCGCTGGAGTGGCTGGTGACGACGTTCTTCGCGATCATCCACAGCGCGGCCCAGGAACGGGAGGCCGGCCGCCTGGCCGCCGAGGAGGTCGAGCCGGTCCTGATCCGCACCATGCTCTCCCTCCTCACCGCGCCCTCCCCGGCCTGACCGCCACCCTCCAGGCACTCCCCGTCCCCCCGCCGGTCTTCCGGCACGGCCTCACGCTCGGCTGCCCCGGCGTGGGCATTCAGCCCCCTTCTCCCAAGCCCGGCGCGACACCCTACCGGCGTACCGTTTTCTTTGTGCTTAACTTGAACACAAGTGTACGAGTTAAGGAGACACGAGATGACCCATCACGTCGGGACGCGGGCTTCCGCCCCCGCACAGAGCAAGGGCTGGGCGGTGCTGGCGTTGTTGTGCCTGGCGCAGTTCATGCTGATCATCGACATCACCGTCGTCCAGGTGGCCCTGCCCACCATCGGCGCCGACCTCGCACTCGGCCGGGAGGCGCTGACCTGGGTGGTGACCACGTACACCCTGTGCTTCGGCGGCCTGATGGTCCTCGGCGGGCGGCTCGCCGACGCGCTCGGCGCCCGCCGCACGCTCCTGGCCGGGCTGGCGCTGTTCACCGCGGCCTCCCTCGTCTGCGGCCTGGCCGACGACGGCGGCACGCTCATCGCCGGGCGGGCCGTCCAGGGGGTCGGTGCCGCGCTGATGT
Organism: Nonomuraea sp. NPDC005692; assembly: GCF_040631115.1. NCBI lineage: Bacteria > Bacillati > Actinomycetota > Actinomycetes > Streptosporangiales > Streptosporangiaceae > Nonomuraea > Nonomuraea sp. NPDC005692. The sequence continues at coordinate 212,816 of NZ_JBEXYU010000016.1, forward strand.
CCCCCGCGGCTCTGGCCGTCGTCACCACCGTCTTCCAGGGCGAGCGCCGGGCCCGCGCGCTCGCCGTGTGGGCGGCCATCGGCGGCTCGGGCGCGGCGATCGGCGTGCTGCTCGGCGGCGTCCTGACCGACGGCCCCGGCTGGACGTGGGTGTTCTTCGTGAACGTCCCCGTCGGCCTGCTGGTGCTGGCCGCCGTCCCCCGCGTCGTCCCCGCCCGCGCCGAGGACGGCGTCGAGGGCGGTATCGAGAACGAGGCCCGGCGCAGCGGTCGTGTCGACGTCGGCGGCGCGCTGCTCGTCACCCTGGCGACCGCCCTGCTGATCTACGGGCTCGTCTCCGCCGGCGACGGCGGCTGGGGCTCCGCGGGAACCGTGCTGCCGCTGGCCGGAGCGGCCCTGTCCTATGTCGCGTTCGTGCTGGTCGAGCGGTCGGTACGGGCGCCGCTCATGCGGGTCGAGACCCTGGCCAGGCGGCCTGTCGTCTCGGGCGCGTTCGTCATGCTGGTCGCCACCGGACTGATGCTGGGCCTGTTCTTCCTCAGCTCCCTCTACCTGCAGCACGTCCTGGGCTACAGCCCCCTGCGGACGGGGCTCACGTTCCTGCCCGTCGCCGTCGCCATCACGCTCGGCGCGCATCTCGGCGGCCGCCTCATCGGCAAGGTCGGGGGCCGGCCGGTGGCCGTGGCGTCGTTCCTGCTGACCGCCGCGGGGGCGGCGCTGATGACGCGGGTCTCCCCCGAGGCGGGCGCGTTCACCACCTTGGTGCCGGGGTTCGTGCTGGCCGCCGTGGGGATCGGGCCGGCGTTCGTGACCGCCACCACCACGACGATGGCCAACGTGCCGCCCGGCGAGAACGGCGTCGCCTCCGGGGTGATCAACACCTTCCACGAGCTGGGCGGCTCGATCGGGGTGGCGGTGGTCTCCACGGTCGCCGCGTCCAGCCTGGTGCCGGGCGCGGGCGCCGGCGGCTTCACCTCGGGGCTCGTGCTGTGCGCGGTCGTCGCGGGGGTGGCGGCGGTGATCTCGCTCGGCCTCGTCCCGCCCGGCAGGCCGGCGGGCGCGTTCGTCGGTCACGGTCACGGCCACTGACGGGATGTCCCCGGCGACCCCGGGAGGCTATTCTGCTTGCGTGACTGCTCCGCCCCCCGCGGGACGCGGCTTCTCGACACACCCGGCCTCCGCCGGGGCCGGTCATCACCGGGCGCCGGTCGGCGCCCCTCCTCCGCCGGTCGCGTCGCGTCCGAGGCGCGGTGGGCGACGGCGATGCCACCGCTGACGCTCCTGCGCCGGGAGCAGCCGGGCGTGACCGTGATCGTGGTGTCCGGCGAGCTCGACGCCACCAACCGCGCCCAGTTCGAGAGCTTCCTCAGAGACCGTCCGGAGCCCGGCCACCAGGTCGTGTTCGACCTGGCCCGGGTCCCGTTCGTGGACAGCTCGGGCCTGCACGTCCTGCTGGCCTTCGCCACCGACCAGCTCAGGCGGTCGGGCGCGGTGCGCCTGGCCGCCGTGCAGCCCCTGCCCGCCCGGCTGCTGGACATCACCGGGGTGCTCGGGCACGTCCCCGTGCACGACACCGTCGAGGAGGCGGTGGCCGCCGCCAGGGCCGCCGCGGAACGTTCCGTGTGACGGGCGGCGCGCGGGGGCAATCTCGGCTAACTTCGGGGCTAGCGCGCGTCTGGGCGCAGGCGGCTACTCTTCCGCTACCCAGGGTTGAAGTTCTTCCATGCCGGGCGAGCACGGAACGAGGAACACGACATGAGCGACCCCACGGTCGGCAACGCACGTTCGAGCGGGCGCGGCAAACGTGTCCGAGGCCCTTCCGAGGTCGGCGAGACCGAGCTGCGTCAGCTGCTCGGCGGGCTGACGGCGGTCCGTGACGGTGATTTCCGTACTCGTCTGCCCGAGGATGCCGACGGGTTGCTGGGTGAGATCG